>NZ_JCBANC010000004.1:0-166554 GCF_059760815.1 Achromobacter sp. 1012554356
CCCTTCGCCCCGCCTCGCAAACAGCGTGCCGCAAAATCCAATTCGCTGCTGTGGATTCTTGAACCGCTGGAACGAGACGGAAGCTACACGCATCGCAAGATGTTCGGCGCCGACGCCGCGTACCTGGACGGCTTGCTGTATCTGATCGTCGCTGACCGCGACGACCCGTGGAACGGGGTCATGGTCTGCACGTCGCAGGAACGCCACGCGGCGCTGCTGGCGGACATTCCCGAGCTCTTGCCGCACCCGGTGCTGGGCAAGTGGCTGTATCTGCCGCAGTCGAGCGAATCCTTCGAATCGACCGCGGCGACGCTAGCGGCATTGGCCGTGGCGCGCGATCCGCGCCTGGGGGTGGCGCCCAAGCCAACTGCGCGGCGCAGCAAGGCGCGCACGATCGGCCAATAGCACGCCATACCGCCAGTGCGTCAGTCCCCCACCCGCACCACCAGCTTCCCGAAGTTCTTCCCCTCGAGCAGACCGATCAACGCTTCGGGCGCATTTTCCAGACCGTCGACCACATCCTCGCGCCAGCGCAGCTTGCCCTCGCGGATCCACTGCCCGGCCACGTGCAGGAACTCGTCTTCCTGTTCCTTCGGAAAGTCGAACACGATGAATCCCTTCATGGTGATACGGCGGGAAAGGATCTCGCGCATGGTGGCGGGCAGGCGGTCCGGGCCGCTGCGGTCGGCGGGGCCGTCGTTGTAGTTGGCAATCAGGCCGCACACCGGCACGCGGGCAAAGTCGTTCAGCAGGGGCAGCACGGCGTCCCACACGTGGCCGCTGACGTTTTCAAAATAGACGTCGATGCCGTCGGGGCAGGCCTCGGCCAGCTTCTGCGCGAAATCCGGCGCGTGGTGGTCCACAACCACGTCAAAGCCCAGCTCTTCCTTCACAAAAGCGCATTTCTCCGGACCACCCGCGATGCCCACGACGCGCGCGCCCTTGATGCGCGCAATCTGCCCGACGACCGAACCCACGGCGCCGCTCGCGGCCGCGACGACGACGGTTTCGCCCGGCTTGGGCTGGCCGATGTTCAGCAGCCCGACGTAGGCCGTGAGGCCGGGCATGCCCAGCACGCCGAGCGCGGTCGAGGGCGGCGCGTTGGCCGGATCGAGACGGCGCAGGCCAGTACCGTCTGACAGCGCGTAGCGTTGCCAGCCGGCAGACGACAGCACGATGTCGCCTTCGCGCCAGTCGGGATGACGCGACGTATGAACGCGGGCAACGGTGCCGCCCACCATCACGTCGCCGATCTCCATGGGGGTAGCGTAGGATTTTTCGTCGCTGACGCGCCAGCGCATGTACGGGTCCAGCGACAGGGTCTGGACTTCCAGCAGCACCTGGCCATCGGCCGGTTGGGGAATAGGCGCGCGTTCGACGCGGAAATCGCTGGCCTTGGGGCGGCCAACGGGCCGGGATGCAAGGACGACGCGCTGATTTTGGGGTTGGTTCATGGTGGATGGCTCCTTGAATTGAGTCGGACATTTCGCGACAAGGGTCATCCTAGGCACGCGGCAGGGTTACAGCTAGACTGATATCTCGTAAACCAGATTTCAGGTATTGATAATGTCAGCCGATTTCGACCCCGCCCTGCTCCGCACCTTTGTTGCCGTCTGCCGCTACGGCAGCCTGAGCCGCGCAGCGGACCAAGCCGGCCGCGCGCAGTCAGCGCTTAGCACGCAGATCCGCCGGCTGGAGGAAATGGTGGGCAAGCGGCTGCTGCATCGCACCGGCCGCGGCATGGCGCCCACCACCGAGGGCGAAGTGCTGCTTAGCTACGCCAACCGCATCCTCGCGCTGGGAGAGGCCGCTGCGGCGCGGCTACGCGAACGCGCGGTGGCGGGCAGCGTGCGCATCGGACTGTCCGAGGACGTGGCGGTGGCCGCATTGCCGGCGGCGCTAGGCCGGTTGCGGCGCTCGTGTCCCAACCTGCATCTGGATGTCGTCATCGACGACGGCGAGCGGCTGGCCGCGCGCTGGCAGGATGGCACACTGGACGTGGCGGTGGGCGCCTGCGTGGGGTTCGTCGACGAACCCATCGAATCGTGGACGGTAGATCTGCATTGGGCATGCGGCATCGACGAAACCCTGGACCCGGACCAGCCGCTGGATGTGATCGTGTATGCGGAGCCGTGCTCGTGGCGCCGGCTGGCCTTTGATGCGCTGACGGCGTCAGGACGGGATTTCCGGGTTTCGCTGACCAGCCACAACGTGGGGGCCACGATCGCGGCTGTCGAGAATGGCTTGGGCGTTGCCTTGCTGACGACCGAGTGCCTGAGGCCCGACACCATGCGCGTGATTTCCATCGGCGATGAAGGCGCGCTGCCGCTGAGCGCGCAATTCGGCCTCTATGCGGCGCACCGCCTGAACGAAAGCGGCCAGGCTGCTGTATCGCTGCTGCGCGACAGCCTGCGGGGTTGGACCGCGAAGGCCATGCCGCGGGAGGCGGCGCTGATCCCTGCCTGACGCGGAACGGCTAGACCGCGCTGATTGTGCGGCACGCGTCTGGCGCACTTTCGCGCCAGATTTGTTACCCCTGCGCCGCCCCTCCCGGTGCCACACTGTTCCCACACCCCGCGCCGCCCCTGCGCCCACGGGATCAAAGCCACCAGGAGGATCAAGCCATGTCCACGCCCCCCGCATCCGCCGGCAATGGCGCCCGGCCCGCCATGCAAACGCCCCCGGTCGTATCCGCTGAAGACTGGGAAGCCGCCCGCCAACAACTGCTCGTCAAGGAAAAGGCCCACACCCGCGCGCGCGACGCGTTGGCTGCGGAGCGCCGCCGCATGCCCTGGACGGCAGTCGAGAAGGAATACGTCTTTGAAGGCCCGGCGGGCAAGACCACATTGCGCGACCTGTTCGACGGCCGCCGGCAGTTGATCGTCTACCGCGCGTTTCATGAACCAGGCGTGTTCGGCTGGCCGGACCACGCATGCCGCGGCTGCTCGATGGTGGCGGACCAGGTGGCGCACCTGGCGCATCTGAACGCACGCGACACGACGCTGGTTTTCGTGTCCCGTGCGCCGCAGCCGGACATTGAACGGCTGAAGGCGCGCATGGGTTGGACGATGCCGTGGTTCACGCTGACCGACGGTTTCGATGCGGACTTTGGCGTGGACGAATGGCACGGCACCAACGTGTTCTTTCGCGACGGCGACCGCATCTATCGCACGTATTTTCTAAACAACCGTGGCGACGAGCAGATGGGCGGCACGTGGAACTACCTGGACATCACGCCCCTGGGACGGCAGGAGACCTGGGAAGATTCACCGGCGGGCTATCCGCAAACGCCGCCGTACAAATGGTGGAACTGGCACGACAGCTACGTGCAGGACGCGCCGCCCGATCAGAAGTGGGTAGAGGTGTCCGACGCGGGCGAGAAGGCGTTCCGGAATCACTGCGATCCGAAGTAGGCAGGAATCGCGGAAAGGCGTGTGTTATAGCGCGTGTTTTTACGCGTTCTCTAGGGCCTGTTTAAAATTGGCGCTCGCAAATTCTGCAGCGCGCGCCATGAAAACAGACCAAGGCCCCCACTCACGCCGTCAACGTTTCTCCAGTCAGCCGGCATGAGCAGTGAACTGGCTGACTGGAAACGCGCCTTCCTGCCTTGCCGCATTCCCGCGATTGCCGCGCTCGTACTCGCCGGCATCGCCATCTACTGCTTCAACGCGGCGAAAAACATTCGCCTGCCTTACGACCCCGCGAAACTGAACACGATCAGTCTGCGGGTGGACAAGGTGGCAAGCTGCGACACCAAGGCGAAAATTCGCGGGCGGTGGGAGTCCTACGGTGCGCTCTGCGTGTATTCGGGCAACTATCCCTACATGGTCTTCAAGTTTTTTGAAGCGACCTACAAGGTCCCATACACCGAGGGCGAGCACGTGCAATTCATGGTGCTGGAAGACGACGCGCAGCTGACCGACAGCACGATTGCACTGCAGTACAACATGGCCATTCCCGTCCGGGTCTACGGCGTGCGCAAGAACGGTGAAACGCTGGTCGATGCCAAGCTGGTTCACGACGCGAACTACGCCCGCAAAATGAAGTTCAACATGAACGGCTGGATCGCGCTGATTCTGGCGGTCGGGGCGGCCGTCATCACGTTCAAGCGCGCCCGGAAGATCCTGAACGAAGGTATGTGGTGAATCTCAGGCGCGCTGGCCGGCGTCGTTGAACACGCGGGACCACGCGTGCAACAACGTAAGCGCGTCGTCGTCGGACACATACTGCGGCGCGGCACGTGCCATGGCCGCAAACAGCAGCGCGTCGCACGCCGCTTGCCACATCGGATTCAACACCTGCTCGGTCTCGCCGTCTTCCTCGATCAACGTAAACGCGTTGCCGCCGTCCAGTTGCTCGGCGCGCTGCCGCAATTGGCTGTGAATCAGCAGAAAGCCGGAATGAACCGGCGACCGAGCCTTGTCGCTCTGCCGGGTGGCGGCCAGCGCGCCGCGCCAATCGCCCTCTTCATCCACTGCCGGCTCGCCGTCCTGCTGCGACCAGCGCATCCAGGCGCGGCTATAGGCCATCCAGGCGTTCTCCGGCAGATGGTCCGCCAACGCCTGCGCGTCCGTGCGTGACAGCGTGCTGATCTGCGCGATGATCTCCAGCACCACCTCGCCCTTCGGACCAAACAGCGCCGACAAGGGCAACGCTTCCAGCAATTCGATTGCACTGGCGCGCCAATAGCCGGGCTGCGCAACCAGATCGGACATATCGCCCTGCTTCTCGACGCGCACGCGCCAAAGCTTCCCGGGCCAGCGGCTGCCGATGACGATGGACTCGAGCGACTCGTCCACCACGATCCACGGCGGAACGGGCTTGATCAGCGCCACGCGGCCGGCGGTCCTCATCAATTTGAATGCGGGGTCGGGCAGGTCGAACCAATATCCGGCGGGCATCGCTTGCCGCACCGCGGCCAGGCCGCTCTCCGTCACATCGCCCCCGCAATGCCGGCATACGCGCGCCTCGCGCAGAATGCGCTCGCCGCAATGCAGGCATTCGATATGCGCGGAAAGGAGCGGCTGGCTGGCGAGCGGCGACCGGTTCGGAATGCGCTTGAGGAAAATGCCGGCGACCGGCGCACTGATCAGGCCGGCAAGCAACGCCCACCCGATGCCATTGCGCCCGCGCTTTCGCGCCATGAAGCCGACCACGATGGCGAGCGCAATCCAGAGAAAGATGATGAATAGCATGGCGCGATGTTAAACCGGGGATGCGCGCCTTTTTTTCAAGGCATTCGTCCTTCGACGTCGCCTCCCCACGCGAGCCGGGGTAATCTCCCGCCAGGAGATGATTTGATGTGCATCGTTGGTCACCCACAAAAAGGAAGCGCAAATGCTTGATATCACTTCAAAATTCCGCAGAACCGCCGTCGCCGCCGTCACGCTGGGCATGGCGGGTTTTCTTTTTGCGGGCTGCACCACGACGGACTCGCGCGCCACGGCAAGCGCCGCCGAAAAGCGCCAGGAACTGGACGCCGCCACCGCGGCCACGTTGTCCAAGCTGTATGAATCCTCGCCGCAATCCCGGCAACTGGTGGAACGCGCCCGCGGCGTGCTGGTGTTTCCGGCAGTGCTGAGCGCCAGCTTCATCGTGGGCGCACAGCACGGGACGGGCGTGCTTCAGGTCAGCGGCCAGGACAAGGGCTACTACAGCGTCACGGGCGGATCCATCGGCCTGCAAGCGGGCGCGCAGTCCAAGGCGATGGTGCTGCTTTTCATGACGGATGACGCATTGGCCAAGTTCCGCGCCAGCAGCGGCTGGACCGTTGGCGCCGACGCCACCGTCGCCGTGGCCAACGTGGGCGTCAACGGCAGCATCGATTCCAACACCGCGCAGCAACCCATCGTGGGCTTCGTGATGAACAACGGCGGCCTGATGGCGGGCGTGTCGGTGGATGGCAGCAAGATTTCGCCGCTGTTGCTGTAGCTGTAGCTGTAGCTGTAGCTTTATCTTTAGCTGTCGCCCCCATGCCGGCGCGGGCGGATCCGCGCCGGCCTCAATCTTTACAAGGAGATCACGCGTGATTACCGAAGAGGACAAGAAGCACCTGGCACGCTGCGTCGAGCTGGCCCGGCAGGCCCTTGATGCCGGAGACCAGCCGTTTGGATCAGTACTGGTGTCCGGCGACGGGCGGGTGCTGTTTGAAGACCACAATCACGTCTCCAGCGGCGACCGCACGCGGCATCCGGAATTCGAGATTGCCCGCTGGGCCGCCAACAACGTGCCGGAAGCGGAGCGCGCCGCCTGCACGGTATACACGTCCGGCGAGCACTGTTCGATGTGTTCGGCGGCGCACGGCTGGGTGGGACTCGGCCGGATCGTCTACGCCGTGTCGTCCGAACAGTACGGTGAATGGATGCGCGGATGGGGTGTGCCGCCCTCGGCGGTGCGGCCCCTGCCCATCTCCGAAGTGGTCAACGGCATAGAGGTCGAAGGACCCGTGCCCGAGTTCGTCGAGCAGGTGCGCGCGCTTCACGAGGAGAACGTCCGACGCAGGGCTTGACGGCGTTCAGTACGCGGGGCGGTGAAGCATTCTGTTTTCCGTCTAACGATTGGATACAGCTACGCTAAAACCCGCAATTATTTGCGCGCAAGGGCGTGATAAGTTGGCGCCCGTGCCGTAATCGGGGTCAGGGTCGACGACCGGTCCCATCAAGACGAAAGCCGGCGCATCCCCTCTCCTCTCTTGATACAGACCATGCAAACTCACGTTGCCCGCGCCTCGGGAATCAAACGCAAGTCCGGAAACCTGCTGCTTGCGCTGGGCCTGGCCTTCGCCGCCTCCGCGCCCGCCTTCGCAGCGCAAGATCCTGGCGCCGCCATCCTGCCGCCGCGCGCCAACTCCGGCAATCAGGCGCCTGCCCCGCAGCAAGCCCCGGCCCAGCAGGCCCCCGCACAGCGCGCTCCGGTTCAACAGGCGCCCGCGCAACAGGCTCCTGCCCAGCAAGCGCCCGCGCAGCAAGCCGGCGGCGCCCTCGCGCCGGTGCAGAAGACCCAGATCAATGATCAGGCCGCCTACGAACGGCTCCTGAACAACAGCGGCGTCACGCTGCAATGGCTGTGGTCCGCCAAACGCGGCAAGATGAACGCCATCGACGACAACGATGTGGTTCGCCTGGAAGGCACGCAGGCCAACCATGAAGGCACCTTGAAGGTCAAAGGCGAGGTCGTCTCCATTGGCCGCGACAGCTTCGTGCTGCGCGGCACGATCCTGATCCTGGACGCGCCGGACAAGGGCCGCCGTTGCGAGCGCACCGGCGACTACGAGTTCAAGGCAACCGGCAAGCGCAAGTACTGGCGCCTGCAGCAGATGGAAGCGTGCGGCGGTCTGACCGATTACGTCGATATCTACTACTGACCTTTTAGAAGCGACCCGCCCCCATGCCCCCCACCGCAATCAAATGGCTCGTCAGCATCGTCTTCGGATTGCTGATCGGTAGCGCCAGCTTTGGCATCACCAATCCGCTGCTGCTGGCGGTGTTCGGCCTGTTTCCGGACGGGGGGGCAGCTTCTGAGCCGCTGGATTCCGGGTCGCTGGACCGCGTCACGCTGATAAGTGTGATCCTGTATGGCATGGTCGCGGTGATTGCCGCCGTGGCGCTGGCGCGCATTGCCAACCTGCGCCGTCTGTTCGGCTGGGGCTGCGCGACGCTGGGGGTGATGTTGCTGCTGACAGCGGCCATCGCCATGTTGCAGATCGATCCTGCGATGCACACCGGCGGCGGCGCGGGCGCGCGGGATGCCAATACGGCGCTGTTCTTTACCCTGCTGATCTTTGGCTTGCCGTATATCGGCGGCGGTCTGGTGCTGACGATCGGCGGCGCGGTGCTGATTCGGAAGAATCGGGATAAGCCCGCCGCCTGAACGCGCCAAATACCGCTTAAACCACCGGCAGCTTCAACACCTGCTCCGTCTCGTCAACACATCCCGAATGTGTCGTCGATGCTTGCCAGTGCGGCCCGAGGTAGGCTGTTGTGGTAGACCACCCTGTCGCCGGCGTGAGCCATCAGAGGGTCGCCACGCGACGCTCGGAACAGCGCTATGACGCGCCCGCCCCAAGTTCCCTGTCGAAGCGCAAATTGTGCAAAAATTGAAACTCGTTTTTTGCCATTTACACAGGGAGCGCGAAACCAATGGCTGATGAGCGGCATTCCGCTGTTGGCGGTCGGATCAGCATCTATCGCCGGCCGAACAGCAGGTTCTGGCAATGCCAAGGCACGTTTGACGGCAAGAGCCAGCGTGTCAGCACCAAGACTGACGATCTGACCCAGGCCCGGCATTTTGCGGAGAACTGGTATCTGGCCAAGACAGACGACGCATCAATTGCAGTGGGACAAACCACGGCTTCGCGCACTACTCCCCGCGCCGACCGCCCGACCTACAACTTGCCGCAGCACGACAAGCGTGCGCGATTTCTGGCGGCCGCCATTGATCTGGTCGCAAGCGTGGGCTTTCGCGAAACACAGGTCAACGCCATCGCCGAGCGCGCGGGGATGTCGCCGGCGACGCTATACCGATACTTCAAGTCGCGCGAAAGCCTGCTGGTCGAGGTCGTAGCGCACGTTTCGCAGCACGAGGTCAATGTCGTGGCCGGCGTTGCGATGGGCGACGACACCCCGGCAAATCTGTTGAAGGAGTGCGCATACACCTTCGGCAGCCGCGCCATCCGCGCCAAACAGCTCGGCTATGCCTTGGTCGCGGAGCCTGTCGATTCGGCCATCGAGATCGAGCGGCTCAAGTACCGCAGCAAACTGATGCGCGTGTTCGAAACGATCATCGAACGCGGCATCCGTGGCGGGGAGTTTGCCGACCAGAACCCGGACGTCTCGTCGGCGTGCATCGTCGGATCGCTGTTTGAAGCGCTAGTGGGTCCGCTTGCGCGTAACAACGACGTTCATGAGCGCCTGCGCCTAGATCGCGTCAGGGACATTGCGGATTTCTGCGTGCGGGGCGTTTCGCGGCGATGACGAGTGCGTGCGGCCGACGAACTGCGCCAGTCCCGTCTGCATGGCTGGCGTGCCGGCGTGCAACTCAAGTGTCCTGATTTCATTTTCCAACGCGTCCGCCTTGCTAAGCGTGTAGGACGCGACGAGCAACGACTTGGCCCTTGCAAGGGTGTCGCGATGCGCGACGGACATCTCTTGCGCAAGCGCGAGGGCGGAACGCGTCAAATCCTCTGCGGGTACGACGGAATGCAGAATGCCCCAATCCACCGCCTGCACCGCCGTGATGGATTGGCCAGACAGGATCATCCACTTGGCTCTTTGCACCCCGATGGTCCTGGGCAGCCGGACGCTGCTGCCCCCGCCTGGCAGCAACTCGCGCAAGGCGTGCGCATCGCCAATGGTGGCGTCTTTCGACGCGATCACTGCGTCGCAGCACAGCAACAACTCCAGCCCCCCCGCACGCACGGCGCCGTGAGCCATGCCCACGACAGGCAGCCGGGAGGTCTCGAATCGCCGGCACACCTCTCGGAAACGGTCCAGCAGGGTACGGACAGCCGTGCGTCCGCCTTCCAGCAGTTCTCCGAGATCGGCGCCCGCGCAGAAATTGCGGCCGGATCCGGAGAAAATGATCGCCTTTACGTCCGGCGCCGACTCTGCCGCGTCGATTGCGGCCAGCACCTCATCCAGCAGACCGGAACTGACAGCATTTGCCTTTTCGGGCCGGTTCAGCGTGATCCACGCCATGCCAGCCTTCACGATGCAAATGGGCGTCAGACGATGCCCCGTGCCATTCAATTCTGCGTCGTTCATCACATCACCTTGGTTTTTCATCGGCATTCACCTTGCAGCGGCCCTGCGCGCCGCGCTCGCATCGGCTCGTCATGGCGCAAACCGGGTTCCGCCGTCAAGCCGATAGCACGTCCCATTGACGTACGGATTGGCGAGAATGGACTGCACCATGGCAGCAAACTCCGCCGGCAGGCCGCAGCGCTTCGGATAGAGAAAGCCTTTCTCCATGGCCTCCATGCCCTTTTGCGGCACGTTCATGGTGAGCTCGGTTTCGAAAACGCCCGGTGCGATAGCCATGCAACGGATCCCGTACTCGGCCAGGTCACGCGCGATCGGCAGCGTCATTCCGGCGATCGCGGCCTTGCTGGCGCTGTAGGCGGCTTGTCCTTTCAGTCCGTCGAAAGCGGCGATCGAACTGGTGTTGACGATCACGCCGCGCTGCCCATCGGCGTCGGGGTGGTTATGGATCATCCTTTCGGCCGCCAGTCGCAACACGTTGAATGATCCCGTCAGGTTGATGGCCAGGACCCGGTTCCAGACATCCAGATCGTGTGCCACGCCGCGCGAGACCGTTTTGGCGGCCGATGGCACGCCGGCGCAATTGACAACGAATCGAAGGTCTCCGAAAGCTGCCGCGCCCGCGTCCACGCAGGCTTTCACCTCCTGCGCATCGCACACGTCGGCGTGAAGGGCCACATGCTCGCCGGGCAATTCCGATCGGGTGCGTTCCAGCCCTTCGTCGTTCATATCGAGCAGGACAAGCCTGGCGCCCTGCCTCGCTAACAACTCCGCAGTCGCCCGCCCCAGTCCGGAGGCGGCGCCGGTCACAATTCCAGCCGCGCCAGCAATGTTCATGCCTTGACCTCCACACTGCCGCGCAGCTCGTTGCGCAGCACGAATCGTTGGGTTTTTCCGGACGGGGTCTTAGGCAGTTCGTCGCGGTAGTGAATGCGGCGCGGATAGGCGTGCGCCGCGTAATCGGCACGCACCTTCTGCCTGAGGGCCTCGGACAGTTCTTCGGTGGCGGCGTAGCCGTGGTTCAGCACCACGACGGCTTCGAGGACCTCGCCCCTGATCGCGTCGGGGACCGCAACGACCGCCACGTCCCGCACCGCCGGATGCGAGGCGATGACAGACTCCACGTCAAAGGGGCCGATGCGATAGCCCGCCATGATGATCACGTCATCATCCCGCGACGAAAAGCGGAAGTAGCCCTCACCGTCATACGAGGCCAAGTCTCCGGTCAGATACCACCGCCCGCAGGGCGTCAGCCGGTCGGCGTTCTTTTCAGGAGTGCGGGCATAGCCGTCAAACCACGCCAACGGACTGCCGGAGAGCCGCGCGGCCAGCAGCCCGGGCTGGTTCGGACCCAACTCTTCATGCGTCGCTGGGTCGATGACCGTCATGTCCCAGCCCGGCAGCGCGCGGCCCATGGAGCCCGGCTTTATCGGCATTGCAAGGTCGGGATGGTGATGATTGTTAAGCAGCATCCCGGCTTCGGTCTGCCCGAAGTGATCATGCACCTGCGCGCCCAGACCGGCAGGCGCCCACAGATTGACGTCCGGCGTAAGCGGCTCACCCGCGCTGGATGCGCAACGCAAGGCGACATGACCATCCGGCACGCCATGCGCCTTCAAGCTGCGGTACACCGTGGGCGCCGCGGTGAAGTTGGTGACGCCTTGGCGCGTGAGGACAGCCAAGGTCCCGTCGGGCGTGAACTTCTCGACGTGCATGATGGACTCCACGCCGGTCGACAGCGAAACCAGCACGCCAAAATAAAGGCCATAAGCCCAGCCCGGATCGGCTGCATTCCAGAAGATATCGTCCGAAACGAGTCCGAGACCAAATTCCCCATAGGCCTGAAAGCCCGCGACTGCCCGCAGCGGCACCACGACCCCCTTGGGCTTGCCGGTGGTACCGGACGTGTAGACCTCGATGACGGCCCCATCGCCCGACGTGACGTGGGCAGGGAAGTTGGCTTCGCCGCTCATCTCGATGTCGGCAAGGGTCAGCTCGCTACCCGTCGCGGCCCCCGCCACGGCCAGCGCAAGCCCGGGAAGCTCGCGCACCAACGCATCGAGCTTGGGCTTCTGAGCCGCGTCGCAAACCACGAGCTTTGCCCCGCTGCTTGCCAGCCGCATCTCAATGGCCGGCTTGGCAAACGCCGTGAAGAGCGGCACATACACCGCGCCCAGCCGCCAGATGGCAAGCAGCGTGACGAGGTAATCCTCTCCCTTGGACATCAGCGACGCAATGCGATCACCGACGCCGTAGCCACGTCTTTTCAAACCCGACGCGAGCCTTTCGGAGCGCTCGCGCAGCTGGCCATAGGTAAGGACAACTGCTTCGCCGTTGCTTGTGACGATGCGATAGGCGATGGCCTGCGGATCGTGGCGGTCGCACAGCAGATAACTCGCGCACGCATCCTCGCCTCCGTAGGCGTCGATAAGGCTCGCAAGCCGTTGTCTTATCGCCGGGCTGTATTCCCCTGCCTTCATGGTTGTCTCCTTTCGTATGTCTTTTCATGCGTGCGCCAAAATCCAGGCGCGCGCGGCCACCTCTATCACCCGCGAGAGATATCAGTCCCTTTGGTTTCGCGCGCAAAGATCAGGCTGAGCACGGTGCAGGCCACCGCAATGCCGACCGGGTAATACAGGCCCGCGTAGATGTTTCCGGTGGCCGCCACGATCGCGAAGGCGGTCGCCGGCAGAAAGCCGCCAAACCATGCTGCGCTCAGGTGATACGGAAACGACATGGCGGTGTAGCGGATGCGCGACGGGAACATCTCCAGTAGCGACGTCGTGGACGGTGCAAAGGTGATGGTGCCGAAGCTGAGGAGCACCATCAGCAGCAAAACAATGACCGGCGCATTGACGTCCTGCGGGTTGGCCGTGCCAAGCGGATAGCCTTTGTCGACCAGCGCTGCGCGCAACTCGGCATCGAACCGCTGCTTCTCTTGCGCCGCGTTCGGGGCATCCGCCTGATACGACACGATCACCTTGTCGCCCACCCGGATTTCGGCAAGGGCCGTGTTCGTGCTGGCAAGGCTTGTGTAGTTCAGCCCGAGCCCCGTCATGGCGTTGGTTGCTACGTCGCAGGACGACGTGAATTTTTTCGTGCCCAGCAGGTTGAACTGCACGGAGCAATCCGCAGGGTTGGAAGCGACGGAGATGGGCGCGGCGCGTTGGGCGCGTTCCAGCGCGGGGTTGGCAAAGTGCGTCAGCCCTTGAAATATCGGAATGGTCAACAGAGCCGCGAGCACGTAGCCGCCGATGTAGACCGGGCGTCTGCCAATACGGTCCGAAAGATTGGCAAAGACGATGTAGAGCGGCGCCGTGAGCAGCGTCGCAACGATCAACATGAAATTCGCCGTCAGCGTTTCGACCTTGAGCACCTTGGTCAGGAAGAACAGCGAATAAAACTGCCCCGTGTACCAAAGCACTGCTTGCGCGGGCAGGATGCACAATGCACCGATCAGAATGAGGCGCACGTTTTTCCAGGTGCCGAACGTTTCGGCAAGGGGAGACTTCGACGCCCGGCCTTCGGCCTTCATCTTCTTAAATTCGGGAGACTCGTCCAGCTTCAGGCGGATCCACAACGAGATCAGAAGCAGCGCGATGGAAATGATGAACGGAATCCGCCAGCCCCACGCGCCGAACGCTTCCTGCCCCATCGTGAGCCGAAGCGGAATGATGACGGCCACGGCAAGCAGGAAGCCGACCGCGGCCGTCAGGATCACCCACGCCGTCCAGGTTGCGCGCTTGTTCGCCGGGGCATGTTCGGCCACGTAAATCATCGCGCCGCCGAATTCCCCCCCGAGTGCCAGGCCCTGGATCATGCGCATCACGACAAAGCCTATGGGAGCGATGAGGCCGGCAGTCTCGTACGAGGGCAGCACGCCGATCAGGAACGTCGAACCGCCCATCAGCACGATGGTGACCAGAAACGTGTACTTGCGTCCCACCAAGTCGCCCAACCGGCCAAAGACAATGGCGCCGAACGGACGAAGCATGAATCCCGCCGCGAACCCTAGCAGCGTGAAGATGAATCCCGCCGTGGGATTTACGCCAGAAAAGAACACGCGGGCGATCTCTGCCGCCAGCAGCCCGATCAAAAAGAAATCGTAGAACTCGAACACCGTGCCCAGGGATGCAGCGACGATGACGCGCTTGTCCCTTTTTGACATGGACGATGAACGCGGTGCAGTTGCGGTAGCTTCCATTTCCCCTCCTCCTGTGTGAAGGCCTTCATCTGTTAATGCTGAGGATTCACCCGTATTGCGCAGCGGATTTGCCGTGCGAACGCACTTCCGCTTTATGTGCAGGAATAATATTTTCAATTATCGTATTTGTCCATATATGTGAAAACCCTCATATCGGGGCGAAACTCGGAAGCAAGCGCGGTGCGAATCCTCAAGCGGCACCGCCCATCCGACCCCAGTGGTCTGGACGTTCGCCAGTACAATTCCCGCGCTCTCCCCTATTTCTTTCCCGGCAGTCCCATCCCCATGTCCAACCTCATCGTCCACGGCGGCACGCCTTTGCGCGGCCGCGTCGTCCCTTCGGCCAACAAAAACGCGGTGCTGCCGATCCTGTGCGCCACGCTGCTGACCGATCAGCCGTTGGCACTGCATGGGGTGCCGGACATCACCGATGTGCGCAAGATCCTGGACATCTTCCGCACGCTGGGCAGCGACGTCCGGCTGGACGATGCGACGCGCACGCTGGCGCTGCATCACAAGAACACGGTCTTCGATGCGGCGAACCACCGTCTGCCCGAGGAGATGCGTTCGTCGATCATGCTGGTGCCGCCGCTGCTGGCGCGCTTTGGCGTGGCGCGGCTGGAAGACAACGTCAAGGGATGCACGCTGGGGGTGCGCGAGATCGATCCGCACGTGGACATCTTCCGATCGTTCGGCGGCCAGGTGGAACGCGCCAGCGGGTCATTGCTGGTGCGCGCGAGCGGTCCGCTCAAGCCCACGCATCATTGGCTGGACTATGCGTCCGTGACCACGACCGAAAACTTCGTGTTGTGCGCGGCCGCAGCTGAAGGCGAGTCGTCGTTGACGAATGCAGCGTCCGAGCCGCACGTGCAGGAGTTCTGCCGGTTCATGGCGATGATGGGCGCCGATATCGACGGCATCGGCACCTCGCGGCTGGTGGTGCGCGGCGGCAAGCGACTGGGCGGCGGCGAATTCACATTTGAAGAAGACTTCCACGAGATCACGACGTTTCTCGCGCTGGGCGCGATCACGGGCGGCGACGTGGTGGTGCGCAACCGCACGCCGGGCAATTTCCCGCTGATCGACCGCACGTTCGCCAAGTTCGGCGTGCGGATCGAGCACAAGGACGGCTGGTCGCGCGCGCTGCGCGACGGCCCGCTGAAGGTGCAGACGCCGTTCACCAGCAACGTGCTGACCAAGGTCGAGGCGGCGCCCTGGCCGTACTTTCCGGTGGACCTGCTGCCGATCTTCATTGCGCTGGGCGTGTGCGCCGAGGGCAATGCGATGTTCTGGAACAAGGTCTACGACGGCGCGCTGGGCTGGACGGGCGAGCTGTCCAAGTTCGGCGCGCACGTGTTCTCGTCGGACCCGCATCGCGTGGTGACGTTTGGCGGCAATCCGCTGACACCGGGCGTGGTCGAAAGCCCCTACATCATCCGCGTGGCGATCGCGCTGTTCATGGTGGCCAGCAGCATCAAGGGCCGCTCCGAGATCCGCAACGCCACGCCGATCCGCCGTGCCCACCCGCGCTTTGTCGAGAACCTGCGCAGCCTGGGCGTGCAGGTCGAGTGGGCGAACGACGAATAAAGCGAAGACGAATCGACCGAAGTCGAATCATCCGCATTCGATTCAACCGCAGTTGATTCAAACGGCGCCGGCCCATCGAGTTGGCCCGCCAGTGCAATATGTCACGCCAGGCCATGAACTATGTGCCGGCGGAACTGGAGCGGCGCGGCTATCTGCTGCGACGGCCCGGCGCCGCGTCGAATTCGACAGCGTTGCAACTCACGCATAAGGGCCGGCAGATGTACGTGCCGATGCGCAGTTGCGTGACCGCCGTCGAACAGGAATGGAAGGAACACCTGGGCGAACAGCGCTTTAACGCGTTGCGCGAGACCTTGCAGGATCTGCCGTCGTGGCTGGGCAAAGTGGATTGATGCCATCGGACGGTGCGCGGTGCGGGACCGCGACTTTTTGATTTAAGCCACGCTGCTGACACGGAACTGAATGTTATTGTCTTGTCTTTCCGGCACGCGGGCGGCCCGCCGCAAGCGTGACTTGAACGCCATACCCAAGGAGCCGCAATGAAGTTGATCCCGTCCCTGTTGCTGGGCGCAAGTGCGCTGTCGATGACCTTCGCCGCGAATGCCGCGCCTGTCACTTATGACTTGGACCCGTCGCACACGTACCCCAGCTTCGAGGCCGATCACTTCGGCGGGTTGTCGACGTGGCGCGGCAAGTTCAACCAGTCCAGCGGCGTGGTCGTGCTGGATCGCGAGGCCCGCACCGGTACGCTGGAAGTCACCGTGGACATCAAGTCGGTGGACTTCGGCCACGACGAGATGAACCAGCACGCGGTCGCGCCCGACATCTTCGATGCCGCTAAATATCCCACCGCCACGTTCAAGGGCAAGTTCACCAAGTTTGACGGCGATAAGCCGGAAGAAGCCACGGGCGACCTGACGCTGCGCGGCGTCACGCGCCAGGTGAAGCTTGATATCGACGACTTCAAGTGCATCGATCACCCGATGGTCAAGCGTGAGGTCTGCGGCGCCGACGCTTCCACGGAGTTCAGCCGTAAGGATTTCGGCATGAATTTCGGGCTGGACATGGGCTTCAAACCCGAGGTCAAGCTGAAGATCCAGGTTGAGGCGATTCGCCGGCAGTGAGGCTGGCGCGGGCATTGCAGGGGACCGGCGTTGCCGGTCCCTTTTTTATTGGGCGTGAGCCGTCTTCGCTTGGCACGGTGTCAGACACCCTGTGCTTCGCTTGGCACGGTGTCAGACACCCTTGTGGCGCCTGATCCACTTGGTGGTCACTTCTGACGGGTGTCAGACACCTTGACGCAAATCGAGGTGTCTGACACCCGCAGAGCCGCTGTCACATGCTGACGACCCTCTTGCCCGGGTGTCTGACACCGGCCCGGCTGAGCCGCCGGCCCGCGCGGGATATCCTACCCTTGCCCAGTCCGCGCCTGCGCCAGGAAATCCAGCACCGCCCGGTACGATCCCTCGTTCCCGGCCGCGTTGGCCGACGGCGTGCCGCCCGCATCCAGCAGCAACCCCGACATCGCGTGCGGCTTGTTGATCAGTGTGGCGGGCAGGCAGGGATAGTGAACGTGGTGGCCCGCCCCGGCGCAGACGTAATGGTGCGTGGG
Organism: Achromobacter sp. 1012554356; assembly: GCF_059760815.1. Lineage (NCBI taxonomy): Bacteria > Pseudomonadati > Pseudomonadota > Betaproteobacteria > Burkholderiales > Alcaligenaceae > Achromobacter > Achromobacter sp. 1012554356. The sequence goes on from NZ_JCBANC010000004.1 coordinate 17,120, forward strand.
CAGATCAAACGCCTGGCGCTGGCGCACCACCATTTCGGAATACGCGGTGCTGGGCCAGAAGCCGTCGTCCGATGCACTGACCAGCATGACCGGACCGGGATAGCTTTCGACGGGGATGCGCGCGCGCTCGAAGGCCGAGGCATCGCGCGTGGCGCTCAGGAACGCCAGCGTTTGACGGTACGGCGGCTCGCTGGCATAGGCGGCGTTCCAGTCGGCCGTGGCGTTGTCTTGCCACAAATGCGGCAAGGGCTCGCCATGCCGGGTCCAGACCTGCGCATCTCGTCCCGTGCCCGGCGCCCCGGCGCTGACCACGCCATGCGTCACGGGCGACGGCACGTACGCGACGACGGCGCTGACCAGGTCGGGAAAATGCGAGGCGACGAGCAATGAGGTTTCGCCGCCCCGGCTGATGCCCGACACCGCCACGAAGCCGTCGCGCGGCTGCAGCGATTTTCGGATCCATTTCAGCGCGGCTTCGAAGTATTCGAGCGGCATGTCGTTCAGGTACTTCGGACGGCCGTCGTAATTGAAAATGGCCAGCGCCAGGCACTGGTAGCCGCGGGCGGCAAACAGCGCGGCGCGCGGCGCGTTCACGCCGCCAGACGAGCCGTTCATGTACACCACGACGGGATGCGGGCCCGGGCCGGCAGGCACGTACAGTTCGCCGGACAGCGTCATGCCGTCCACCTCTTCGCGCACGGACCGGTGCGTGACGCCGTCGGCCAGAAATTCCTGGACCAGCGTCGCCTCGGCCGACAGTGCACCATTCGTGGCGTGAAGGTGCACGGTCAGCGCGTCAGTGCGGTCAGGCGGAAATACCACGCGGTCCATGTCCTGGCACACCATGGACCAGACAATGCCCATGGCGGAAGGCTCGGCGTAGGAACCCGACACGGGGCTGTCACGCCGCAGGTCCAGCCGGCCGTCGTGGCCGGCCACGAACACGGCCTCCGAACGCCACGCCGCGCCGCACATCTGCATGCTGGCCGTGACGGTGATGAAGGCATAGGCCGGAAAGCCTTCGATGTGGATGTCGCGCTCGACGTCGATCAGCGCGCGTTCGGGCGTTACGGTGATACGGGGCTGCGTCACAGTCGTCTCCTTGCCGCTCGCGGCCTCATGCCTTCAGATCGGTCTTGGGAACGCCGTTGGCCTTGATGACCTGCGCCCACATGGCGGATTCGTCGGCGATGACCTTGTCCAGGTCGGCGGACGACGTGAATTCCACGGCCACGCCCTGATCGGCGAATTGCTGCACCAGGCTGGGGTCGCGCGTGCCTTCGCGCACGGCGTGTTCCAGCGTCTTCACGACGTCGGCGGGCATGGCGGCGGGGCCCGAGATCATCATGCGGGTGTAGAGCTCGAAATCGTCGACGCCCGCTTCCTTCATCGTCGGCACATCGGGCAGGCTGGACAGCCGCTTGTCCGCGGTGACAGCCAGCACCTTCAGCTTGCCGGACTTGATGTTGGGCAGCGCCGAGGTCGGGAAATCGAACGTGCTTTGCACGGTGCCCGCCATCAGGTCCAGCAGCGCCGGACCGCTGCCTTTGTAGGGCACGTCCTGGAACTGGGTGCCGGTCTTCGATTGGAAATGCAGCAGCGCCAGATGATTGATGACGCCGCGGCCGGCATGCGCGCAGGTGATGTCGTTGGGCTTTTTCTTGGCCAGGGCAATGAATTCCTGCACGGTGTTCACACCCAGATCGGGATGCACGATCAGCAACATGGGAGATTTGCCCATGGAGCCCAATTGCTTGAAGTCCGACGGCTGGTACGGCAGGTTGTTGTAGAGCAAGGGGTTGAGGATCATGCCGTTGGTGCCGGCAAAACCCAGCGTGTAGCCGTCGGGCTCGGCGCGCGCCACCGCGACGGTGGCGATGATGGCCTGCCCGCCCGGACGGTTTTCAACGACGACGTTCTGCTTGAGGGTCTTGCCCATGCGATCGGCCAGTGCGCGCGCGGCGATGTCGGTCAGCCCGCCGGGCGCAAAGCCAACCAGCAGGCGTACGGGACGCGTCGGAAAGGCGTTCTGCTGAGCCCAGGCCGGGCGCGAGATCAACGGCAAGGCGGCAAGCGCGCCCAGGGCATGACGGCGGGTGAATCGCATACGGCTCTCCAGACAAAGGCAAAGGCCAACGCGCGGCCGTTGCGGGCCGCGAGGCAAGACAATGAAAAGGGGAAGGACGCACAGGCCGCCGCCGAACGGCGACGGTCACAATGATCGTATGTTGTATGCAATACAACCGATGGGCTATCTAGGGATATCCCGGTGGACGTCAGCCCGTCAGGCCTTGGTCATCAGCTTCTTCCAGCCTTCCAGACCAAGTTTGTTCATCGTGTCGATGTTCTTCTCGTAGATTTCTGCGGCATCCGGGAACGACTCCACCGCGCGGTCGATGCTGTCTTCGCGCAGCAGGTGCAGGATGGGATACGGCGAGCGGTTGGTGAAGTTCTCGATGTCGTCCGGCTGCGTGTCGGCGAATTGGAACTGCGGATGAAAGGTGGCGACTTGCAGTTCGCCTACCAGACGCATGCGCTTGAGCAGGCGGTCGGACAGATCTTCGAAGTCGTTGAACTCCATGAAGTCGTCCAGCGCGTCGGGGATGATGAGCAGCGTGGTGTCGATCTTGTCGGGATCGGTTTCAGCCAGCAGCGCCAGCTCGTCTTGCAGGTCGGTCAGCACGCCCTCGGCGTCCGTGGCGTCGCTGACGGCAAAGCGGATCTGGTCCTTGACCTGCACCGCCTTGGCGAAAGGACAGAGGTTCAGGCCGATCACCGCCTGGTTCAGCCAGTGGCGGGTTTCTGCGACCACGTTGGCGTAGGCATCGGAAGTGGAAATCATGGAATCAGTCCTGGAAATAGAAAGAGCGCAAGGCCGACGGCCCCGCGCTCTGCATGGCACGCGTGTGCGTCAGGCTGCCGGCATGGCGGCCATGGTCTGGGCCACGGCGGCGGTCAGCTTCTTGCCGTACGGCACGTGCAGGAATTCGTTGGGGCCGTGGGCGTTGGACTTGGGACCCAGCACGCCGCAGACCATGAACTGCGCCTGCGGGAAGCCCTTTTGCAGGATGCTCATCAGCGGAATGGTGCCGCCCTGGCCGATATAGCCGCACGGCGAGCCGTAATACTGCTGCGAAGCGGCGTCCAAAGCTTGGGTCAACCACGGCACGGTGGCGGGCGCGTTCCAGCCGGTGGCGGCGCCTTCGTTGGCCTTGAAGATGACCTTGGCGTTGTAGGGCGCGTCGGCTTCGAGCAGTTCTTTGATTTCCTGCGACGCGGCCACGGCGTCCACCAGCGGCGGCAGACGCAGCGACAGCTTGAACGCGGTGCGCGGGCGCAGCACGTTGCCGGCGCTGGACAGCGGCGGCAGGCCTTCGGCGCCGGTCACGGACAGCGTCGGACGCCACGTGCGGTTCAGCAGCGCCTGCTCGGGTTCGGTGGTCATCGGCAGCACGAAGCCGCCATCAGCGCCGCAGCTCCAGGGGAAACGGCGCCACACTTCGTCGCCCAGAATGCGCGCGGTGGCGCTGACCTGTTCGATGCGTTCGGCGGGGATTTCGCAGTGCAGGCTTTGCGGCAGCAGGCGGCCGGTGCCGCTGTCTTCCAGGCGGTCCAGCAGGTGACGCAGGATGCGGAACGAGGACGGCACGACGCCGCTGGAGTCGCCCGAGTGCACGCCTTCGTCCAGGACCTGGACTTCAAGCGTGCCCGACACCATGCCGCGCAGCGACGTGGTCATCCAGAGCTGGTCGTAGTTGCCGGCGCCGGAGTCCAGGCACACGACCAGGGCCACGTTGCCCAGGCGATCGCGCAGCGCGTCCACATACGGCAGCAGGTCGTAGCTGCCGGATTCTTCACAGGTCTCGACGATGCCGACGCAGCGCGGACGCGGAATGCCTTGCTTGTCCAGCGCCATGATGGCGGTGAGCGAAGCGTACACGGCGTAGCCATCGTCGGCGCCGCCGCGGCCGTAGAGCTTGCCGTCTTCGTACTTGGGCGTCCACGGACCGAGACCGGCACGCCAGCCCGAGAATTCAGGCTGCTTGTCCAGGTGGCCGTAGAGCAACACGGTGTCGCCGTTGTCGCTGCGGGTGGCGGGCGCGTCAAAGAAGATGACCGGCGTGCGGCCCGGCAGGCGCACCACTTCGAGCTTCAGGCCCGAGACTTTTTGCGCTTCGACCCACTGCGCCGCATCGCGCACCACGCGCTCGATGAACGCGTTCTTTTCCCAGTCGGCGTCAAAGGCTGGACTCTTGGCGGGAATGGCGATGTAGTCGGTCAGCGCGGGAATGATCTCGTTGTCCCACTTGTCGTCCACAAAGTCTTGTAGGGCTTTGGGGTCAAGGGTGGGCGGCAATGCGTCTTCGGGGATGCGTGCGTTCATGGCGCTGGCTTCCTGTGTGCGGGAAAGGGGCAAACCGCTATTTTATGCCTGCGCGGGTGGGATGTTTTGGTGGGGGTGGCTTTTTTATGACGGTGTCAGACACCCCGTGGGCGGGTGGCGGGACCTTGAAGGCTGTCTTGGCGGGGTGTCAGACACCTGAACTGGTCTGACTTTTGCCGCCAATGGGCGCTACTTGGCGGCGTAGGCCTCGATGCGGGTCCAGACCTCGCGGGCCAGGAGCTTGGCGTTGCTGACCGACTGGTACAGGCGGATTTCCATGTGGATGTCGTTGCGGGCGCCGTCGGCGCGGACCAGGCGGCCCTCGCGCAGGTCGGACTCGACCAGCGTATGCGGCAGCCAGGCCAGACCAAATCCCTGGCGCGCCATGGCGTGCAACGCGTCGGCCAGGTCGGACTCGTAGGTGGTCTGCAAGAGCGGCACCTCGCACAGGCCGCGCAGCTTGTCGTGCAGGATGCGGCCCAGCGACATGCTGTCGGCGTAAGCCAGAAACGGCACGGGCGGGTCGGACGCCAGCTTGGGCACGGCATGGCGAGGATGGTGGCCGCCAGGCGCGACCGGGGCGCTGACGGCCACCAGCTTGTCAGCGCCCACGCGCCGGTACCGGTAATTGGAATTGTCGATCTTGGCGTACAGCGGCTCGTGGGCGTGGCACAGCAGGAAATCGACCTCGCCGTCCTCCAGCATGTCCACGCCGTAATTCAGCGTCGTGGTGATCACCTTCAATTGAAAGGCAGGCAGACTGCGCTGCACGCCCGCCATCAGCCCGGGCAGCACGGAGTGCGCCAGCGTCTTGCCTGACGCGATGGTGATCTTGCGAGCGCGTTCCTGCTCGGGCTTTTGCAGCGTTTCTCGCGTCTCGTGCAGGATGTCCAGCACGTCGATGGCGGCGGCCAGCACGCTGCGGCCCGCGGCGTTCAGCGTGGACACCTGGTGCCCGCGCTGGACCAGCGGCACGCCCGCCCATTCCTCAAGCGCCTTGATGCGGCGCCCGAACGCCGGGTGCGTCACGTTGCGCGACTCCGCGGCCTGATACAGGTTGCGCGACTTCGACAGCGCGACGAAGTCTTCCAGCCATTTGATGTCCATACGTCTCGTCCTTCCCTGCCCGCCCCATGTCTGCCCGGGGCTGGGCGCGTGTTTGCCAGCGGCTCATCGTCTGTGCCGCTTCGGCACAACGAGTGCGCATTTTGCACAAGACAGAAACACCTTGCAACTAATATCCCCGCATCCACTCCTGGAAAACCCTATGCCCGACACGCCTGTCCAGCTCAAGTCCATCCGCAGCCACTACCTCGGCGGCGTCGAAGTCGTCGCCGGCGGCCTGCCGATGCAGCAGCAAAAAGTGGTCGGCAACGCGTCGCCCCGGCTGATCGACATGAACGGCGGCTACAGCGCCGGCCAGCTGTATGTGCAGGAATACCGGCTGGCGCAGCCGACCCAGCCCTACCCCGTCCTGCTGTGGCACGGCGGCGGCATGACAGGCGCGCAGTGGGAAAGCACGCCGGACGGGCGCGACGGCTGGTTGTGGCGTCTGCTGCAGGCCGGCTACGACGTCTTCGTGTCCGACGCGCCGGAACGCGGCCGTGCGGCCTGGGCGATGTTTCCCGAGATCTACGACTCGGCCCCGATCTTCCGCTCCAAGGAAGAAGCGTGGCGGCTGTTCCGCATCGGCCCGGCTTCGGGCTATGCGCGGGCCGGCGAGCCGCGCCATCCGTATCCCGGGCAGCAGTTTCCCGTCGACGCGTTCGACACCTTTTCCAAGCAGTTCGTCCCGCGCTGGCTGACGCACGGCGACATGGCGCTGGAGGCCTATCGCGCGCTGCTCGACTTCGTGGGCCCCTGCATCCTGGTGGGACACAGCCAGGGCGGCGGCTTTGCCACGCAGCTCGCCCAGGAGTATGCCGCGACCGTGCGCGCCGTCGTGGCGGTCGAGCCCACCGGCACCCCGGCCCAGGCCACCAGCGAGTTGCCTCCGCAACTCCTGGTCTGGGGCGATCACTTCACCGCGGACGACACCTGGCAGCGCTATCGCGCCCAGACGGACGCCTATTGGAACGCCCTGCGCGCGGCCGGCCAACGCGCCGACGTGCTGGACCTGCCCGCTGCCGGCATCGCCGGCAACTCGCACTTCTGCATGCTGGATCGCAACAGCGACCACATTGCCGGATTGATCGTCGATTGGCTCGATCGCAGCCTCGACTAACCTTCTCGTGGAGATACAGATGACCCTGAAGAAAACCACCATCGCCCTGGCGCTCTTGACCGGCGCCACGCTGGCGGCTGGCGCTTCGGCCCAGCAGTCCGACTACCCGAGCAAGCCCATCCGCATGATCGTGCCGTTCGCCCCGGGCGGCACCGCCGACATCATCGGCCGCGTCTTCGCCGCGCAACTGGGCACCGAACTCGGCGTCACGGTGGTGGTCGAGAACAAGGCCGGCGCCGGTGGTTCGATCGGCACGCGCTACGTCGCCGACGCCGCGCCCGACGGCTACACCATCCTCCTGGCCTCCTCCAGCACGCACGGCACCAACCCCGCCGTCTACAAGAACCTGACGTACGACGCGTCGCAGGACTTCACGGCCATCACGCAACTGGTCACCGTGCCGGGCGTGCTGAGCGTCACCAAGGACTTCCCCGCCGCCGACCTGAACGCGCTGATCGCGCAATCGAAGGCCAATCCGGACAAGTACACGTACGCGTCGTCCGGCGCCGGCGGCCTGGGCAACCTGGCAATGGAACTGATGAAGTCGATGACGGGTTCGCACCTGATGCACATCGCCTACCGCGGCGCGGGCCCGGCCTTCACCGACGTAATCAGCGGCCAGGTGTCGATGATCTGGGAACCGGTGCCGGCCTCCCTGCCCTACATCAAGAGCGGCCAGATCCGTCCGATCGCCATTGCCGCCGACGTGCGTTCGCCGGAACTGCCCGACACGCCGACGTTCAAGGAAGCCGGCCTGGCGCGCTACGAAGCCAACGCGTGGAACGGCCTGCTGGCGCCCAAGAACCTGCCCGAAGCTGTGAAGACCAAGCTGCACGACGCCTCGGTCAAGGCGCTGAACACGCCCGAAGTGAAAGCCAAGATGGCCAGCCTGGGCGGCACCGTGGTGGCCGGTTCGTCGGACGCCTTCCAGCAAGTGATCGCCAGCGACGTGAAGAAGTGGAAGAACGTCGCCAACGACGCCAAGATCCAGCTCGACCAGTAATACAAAAGGCCCCGGCGCGTTGCGTCGGGGCCTTGCGTGATACATGCAAGCCGGCCTTTTTCGGGGCCGGCTTTTTTGTTGGAGCGTAACCTCGCCGGGCGGAATCAGGCGCCGATGAGCGCCGGCTCGCCGCCGCGGTTGTCCAGCGCGGGGGCTTCGGCATCGATCACCCGGCCGGATTGCAGTTTGAACACCGCAACCGCGTCGCGCAGGCGCTGGGCCTGCGTTTCCAGCGATGCCGCCGAGGCCGCGGCCTCTTCGACCAGCGCCGCGTTCTGCTGCGTCACGCTGTCCATCTGCGACACGGCCTGATTCACCTGCTCGATGCCCTGCGACTGCTCTTCAGACGCGCTGGAGATCTCGTTGATGATGTCCGCCACGCGGCGCACCGACGTCACGATCTCCTGCATGGTGGCGCCGGCGGCCTCGACCTGGTCCGAGCCCACCGACACCTTCTGCACAGAGTCGTCGATCAGGCCTTTGATCTCCTTGGCGGCAGCCGCGCTGCGCTGCGCCAGCGCGCGCACTTCGCTGGCCACCACGGCGAACCCCTTGCCCTGCTCGCCGGCGCGCGCGGCCTCGACCGCGGCGTTCAGCGCCAGGATGTTGGTCTGGAAGGCGATGCCGTCGATCACGCCAACGATGTCGGAGATGCGGTGCGAGCTGTCGGCAATGCCGCGCATCGTGCCCACCACGTCGCCGACGGCCTGGCCGCCGCGCGTGGCCACTTCCGACGCCGCCATCGCCAGTTGCGCCGCGTTGCGCGAGCTGTCGGCGTTGTTCTTCACGGTGGAGGACAGTTCGTCCATGCTGGCGGCGGTTTCTTCCAGCGACGCGGCCTGCTGCTCGGTGCGCGAGGACAGGTCGATGTTGCCGGCCGCGATTTCGCGCGAGCCGGTGTGGATTTCTTCAACGCCCAGACGGACGGCCGACACCGTGCGCGCCAGGCTGTCCTGCATGCGCTTGACGGCGCCGTACAGGATGCCGATCTCGTTGTTGCCGCGCTGCTCGATGCGGTTGGTCAGGTCGCCGCTGGCGATGCGGTCGAACAGACGTCCGGCTTCATGCAGCGGACGGAAGACGGCGCGGCCGAAGACCACATACAGACCCACGACCAGTGCGGCCACCACGACCAGCAGACAGATCAGGAAGATGATCGCGGTATTGATGCGCGCGGCGGAATCGCGCGCCACGCGCTGGCCGACTTCGTCGGCAAAGTCCACGTATTGCTGGTTGGCCTGGGTGAATTTGGTGCCCAGCGGACTCACCTTTTCCTGATTGACGCGGCCAGCTTCCTTGGCGTCGCCGGCGCGAATGGCGGCGATCATGGGGCCAATGGCCTCGCGCACGTAGACGTCATAGGCAGCCAGCGCGGCCTCGAACAGGGGCTTACCCTGCGGCGACGTTTCCGGCAGCTTGCGCGCGGCTTCGATCTGACTGGTGGCCTTGGTGACGTAGCTGTCCATGCGCTGCATGTTGCTGGCCGTCGAGTCCAGGCTCTTGCCTTCCAGCAGCGCGCTGTGCGCCGCCAGCAGCACCACGCGGGCGCGCAGCAGGTCCGAGGCCGCGTCGTCCAGCGAATTGGCACGGACCAGATTGGTGTCCAGCATCACCTCGATCGAGGTGCGGTTGGACGTCAGTTGCTGGTAGACCGCGATGCCGGTCACCAGAAAGAGTGCAAAGAAGACGGCCAAGGCGGTCGTCAGGATTGCGCGGATACTTAAATTCTTGAACATTGAAAGCCACTCCGGGGGTTGCGTAACGCTTTCCCCTTAACGGCGCAATGCAATGAAAAGTTAAATATTTCACCGGGTTACACGTGATCGGGCGGCCCAGGCGCTGCAAGAAAACAGAGCGCGGGCCGCGGTTCGATAACCGGGCGCCGGGCTTTCAACGCAAAACCGCCGCGGACGTGCCGCGGCGGTTTTGGTGGCATAAGTTTCCGGGGCTTAGCCCCCGACGCTTACTTTAACCAGGCTCGCGCGTTGCGGAAGATGCGCATCCACGGGCTGTACGCGCCGCCCTTGTCCGCATTGCCCCATTTCTCGGGCGCCCACGACATCATGACGTTGCGGGTCACGCGTTCCGGGTGCGGCATCATGACCGTGAAGCGGCCATCGGCGGTGGTGACCGACGTCAGGCCGTTGGGGCTGCCGTTCGGGTTGAACGGATAGGCTTCGGTGGCCTGGCCGTAGTTGTCGATGAAGCGTGCGCCGGCCAGCACGCGGCTGGCGTCGCCCTGCTGGGAGAAGTCGGCAAAACCTTCGCCGTGGGCCACGGCGACCGGCACGCGGGCGCCTTCCATGCCGGCAAAGAAGATGGACGGCGACTTGGCGATTTCAACCATCGACAGGCGGGCTTCGTACTTTTCGGACTGGTTGCGCGTGAAGCGCGGCCAGTGCTCGGCGCCCGGGATCATGGGCGCCAGCGCGGCCATCATCTGGCAACCGTTGCACACGCCCAGCGCGAAGGTGTCGGGACGCGCGAAGTACGCGGCGAACTGGTCCGACAGCTTGCTGTTGAAACGGATGGTGCGCGCCCAGCCTTCGCCGGCGCCCAGCACGTCGCCGTAGCTGAAGCCGCCGACGGCGACCAGGCCCTGCATCTCGGCCAGGTCCAGGCGGCCGGACAAGAGGTCGGTCATGTGGACGTCGATGGCCTCGAAGCCCGAGGTGTCGAAGGCCCAGGCCATTTCGACCTGGCTGTTGCAGCCCTGCTCGCGCAGGATGGCAACGCGCGGACGCTTGCCGGTGTTGATGAACGGCGCCGCCACGTCCTCTTGCGGGTCGAACGCAACGGTCGGGCTCATGCCCGGGTCCTTGGTGTCGTTCCAGACGTCCAGTTCAGCCTGTGCGCACGCGGGGTTGTCGCGGCGCGCCATGATGCGGTGCGAGACTTCGGACCACGCGCGGCCCAGATCGGCGCGCGGCTGGCCCCAGACCTTGCGGCCGTCGCGGTAGAACTCGACTTCGTCGGCGCCGTTCAGGCCGCCGATGACGTGCGAGTGGGCCGACAGGCCCGCGCCGCGCAGCACCTGCATGACGGCATCGCGCTGCGAGGCCGGCACCTGAATGACCGCGCCCGCTTCTTCCGAGAACAGGGCCTTCAGCGTCAGTTCGTCGCGCTGCACCGCGACCTGTTCCGGACGGATCTTGTAGTCGCCCCAATCGGCCGACTGCGGATCGAAGGTCAGCATGTCCAGGTTGACCGAGATGCCGGTGCGGCCGGCAAAGGCCATTTCGACCAGCGTGGCGAACAGGCCGCCGTCGGAACGGTCGTGATAAGACAGGATGGTGCCGGCTTCGGCCAGCGTGCGAATGGTGACGAAGAACGCGCGCAGGTCTTGCGGCGCGTCGATGTCCGGCACGGTCTGGCCGACCTGGTTGTAGGTCTGCGCCAGGATCGAGCCGCCCATGCGGTGACGGCCGCGGCCCAGGTCGATCAGGATGAGGACGCTGTCGCCCGCGTCGGTGCGCAATTGCGGCGTCAGGCTGGCGCGCACGTCGGCAACGGGTGCGAACGCCGTGATGATCAGCGACACCGGCGCGACGACCTGGCGCTGCTCGCCGTCCTGTTCCCAGGAGGTTTTCATGGACAACGAGTCCTTGCCGACCGGAATCGACAGGCCGGTGGCCTGGCACAGTTCGCTTACGGCGGACACGGTGTCGTACAGCGCGGCGTCTTGACCGGCCACGCCGCAGGCGGCCATCCAGTTGGCCGACAGCTTGATGTCTTCAAGGCGCGCGACGTCGGCGGCGGCCAGGTTGGTCAGGGCTTCGGCGACGGCCATGCGGCCCGAGGCTGGGGCGTCCAGCATGGCGATGGGAGTGCGTTCGCCCATCGACATGGCTTCGCCGCGGAAGCCTTCGTAGTCGGCCAGCGTGACCGCGCAGTCGGCGACGGGAACCTGCCACGGACCGACCATCTGGTCGCGGCTGGACAGGCCGCCAACGGTGCGGTCGCCGATGGTGATGAGGAACGACTTGTTGGCCACGGTGGGGTGGCGCAGCACGCGGTAGGCGGCTTCGGTCAGGTCGATGCCGGCCAGATCCAGGGGCTCGGACACGCCAGGCAGGCGCGTCACGTCGCGCGTCATGCGCGGCGGCTTGCCCAGGATGACGTCGATGGGCACGTCCACGGGCCGCACTTCGGCGTCGCCTTGCGGGCGGATCGTGTCCAGGCCGGGCAGGCCTTCGCCGTCCACCACGCGCAGTTGGCGCTCTTCGGTGGCCACGCCCACCACCGCGTACGGGCAGCGTTCGCGGCGGGCGATGGCGTCGAAGCGTTCGAGGTCTTGCGGGAGGATCGACAGGACGTAGCGTTCCTGCGATTCATTGCTCCAGATTTCGGCGGGCGACAGACCCGATTCTTCGAGGGGCACGCGCTTCAGGTCAAAGATGGCGCCGCGGCCGGCGTCGTTGACCAGTTCAGGAAACGCGTTGGACAGGCCGCCCGCGCCCACGTCGTGGATCGCGATGATGGGGTTGTTCTCAGCCTGCTGCCAGCAGCGGTCGATGACTTCCTGGGCGCGGCGTTCGATTTCCGGGTTGCCGCGCTGGACGGAGTCGAAGTCCAGTTCAGCCGAGTTGCTGCCCATGCTGATGCTGGAGGCGGCGCCGCCGCCCATGCCGATGCGGAAACCGGGACCGCCCAATTGAATCAGCAGCGCGCCGGGGGGAATCACATCCTTGTGCGTGAGGCCGGCGTCGATGCTGCCCAGGCCGCCCGCGATCATGATGGGTTTGTGGTAGCCCCAGCGCGTGCCGCCGGCGGTCTGCTCGAACGAGCGGAAGTAGCCCAGCAGGTTGGGACGGCCGAATTCGTTGTTGAACGCGGCGCCGCCGATGGGGCCGTCGATCATGATGGACAGCGGCGAGGCGATGCGGTCCGGCAGGCCGTGGTGATCGGCTTCCCAGGGTTGCAGCGCGTCGTCAAAGCGCAGGTGCGACACGGTGAAGCCCGTGAGGCCCGCCTTGGGCTTGGAGCCGCGGCCGGTGGCGCCTTCGTCGCGGATTTCGCCGCCGTTGCCGGTGGACGCACCGGGGAACGGGGCAATTGCGGTCGGGTGATTGTGCGTTTCCACCTTCATGAGCGTGTGCACGGTGGTGTCGCGGCGGATGTACTTGGCGCTGTCAGTGCCCTGACCTGCCAGGCCCGGCACGCCAGCCTGGAAGCGCTGCGCGGGGCCGCCTTCCATGATGGCGGCGTTGTCCGAATAGGCGACGACGGTGCCTTGCGGCTGTGCCTTGTGCGTGGCGCGGATCATGCCGAACAGCGTGTTGGGCTGCGACTGGCCGTCGATGACCCATTCGGCGTTGAAGATCTTGTGGCGGCAGTGTTCGCTGTTGGCCTGCGCGAACATCATCAGCTCGACGTCGGTGGGATCGCGGCCCAGGTCGGTGAAGGACTTGGCCAGGTATTCGATCTCGTCGTCGGACAGGGCCAGGCCCAGCGTGGTGTTGGCTTCGACCAGGGCATCCGCGCCGCGCGTCTGGACGTCGACCGTGCGCATCGGCTTGCCCGCCAGCGGCTGGAACAGGGCCTGGCCGTCGAAGCTGGCGTCGACCACGGTTTCGGTCATGCGGTCGTGCAGGCAGTCGGCCGCGCGCGCCAGCATGGCTTCGTCGAGCGACTTGGCGCCGAGCAGGCCGCGTTCAGGGGTGATGACATAGCGCACGCCGCGTTCGATGCGATGCACGGACGACAGGCCGCAGTTGTGGGCGATGTCGGTGGCCTTGCTGGCCCAGGGGGAAATCGTACCCAGGCGCGGAATCACGAGCAGGGACACACTCTTGGCGGGCGCGTCACCCGTGGCCGGCGTGCCGTAGTCGAGCAGTTGCGTAAGTTGCTGCTGCTGTTCGGCCGTCAGGGCGGCGTCGGTGCTGACGAAGTGCTCGTAGCGGGCGGATATGTCGGCCACCGGCAGGCCGGCTTCCTTCAATTGCGCCAGAAGGCGATCACGTCGAAAGGAGGACAGGACGGAGGAACCAGGCAGATGCTGAACTAGGGACACGATGCGGGCGCCGTATAAAGAGGGGTGCAAAGAAGGGATTTTACCTGTTTAAGGGGTTTTCCCGGAGCCGAAGTTCGCGGCGGGTTCCGGCGATCCGATTCGGCCATTGTTACAAAAGAATTCCGCGCGTCTCGCACTACCATGGTGCATAGCAATATCGACGGCGTCACGGGATGGAAGGCGGTACTTTTGCCCTCCCTGGCGCGTTCCCGTGCGAGCCGTTTGACGCAGTGCAGCATGTTGCTTCGGCCCCGCATTGCGGGAAAACACGAAGACCTGCCCCGGCACTGCGACGGTAGGATGCAGCGACCCTTCCAACAAGAAAAGCGCCTCTCCCCGCGCCCGCTGGCCGCTGCCTCACATGTCCCGCCCAGAAGCCCCCGCCGAGCCCGTAGAACCCATCATCCCCGTAGAAGCAGATCCCGCCGTGAAGGTGCCGCTGGCCGTCGAGGACTGGCTGGCCGTGATCCTGCTGGCGACGCTGGCCATCATCACCTTCTTGAATGTGCTGGTGCGCTATTTCACCGATCAGTCGTTCGCCTGGACGGAAGAGATTTCCGTGTTCCTGCTGATCGTGCTGACGATGGCCGGCGGCAGCGTGGCATTCGTGCGCAACCATCACATCCGCATCGAGATCCTGGCGGACTCGGGCTCGCCGCGGCGCCAGCGCATCATGGCGCTGATCTCGAACGGCTGCGTGCTGGGATTCTTCGTGCTGCTGACCGTGCTGTCGGTCAAGCTGGTGTATGACGAATACATCTACGAGGAAACGTCGCCGGCCATCGGCGTGCCGACCTGGTGGTATTCGATCTGGCTGCCAGTGATGGCGGCTGCGATTTCGCTTCGCACGCTTGGCACGCTGCGCCGCATTGCGCGCGCCCCGGGCCAGGAAGCCCAGCGATGATCGCCGCCATCCTCTTTACCGTCTTCATCGTCCTGATGATCATCGGCGTGCCCGTTGGGGTGGCGCTGGGCATCGGCGGCACGGTTGCGATCGTGCTGACCAACCTGGACACGCCCTGGTATGGCCTGCTGACGGTGCCGCAGAACTTCTATGCCGGCCTGGCCAAGTACCCGCTGCTGGCGATTCCGATGTTCGTGCTGGTGGGCTCCATCTTCGACCGCTCGGGTGTGGCCAAGCGGCTGGTGGATTTTGCGATCGCCATCGTCGGACGCGGTCCGGGCATGCTGCCGCTGGTGTCGATCGCGGTGGCGATGTTTTTGGGCGGCATCTCGGGCTCGGGACCAGCGTGCGCCGCGGCCGTGGGCGCGGTGATGATTACCGCGATGTCGCGCGCCGGCTATCCCGGGTCGTTCTCGGCGTCCGTGGTGGCCGCTGGCGCCGCCACCGACATCCTGATCCCGCCGTCCGTCGCATTCATCATCTATTCCGTGCTGGTGCCGGGCGCGTCGGTGCCCGCGCTGTTTGCCGCCGGCATGATCCCCGGCATCCTGGCTGGCTTTGCGCTGATCATTCCCGCCGTGTGGCTAAGCCGCAAATACAAGATGGGCGCGCTGGAAGCGCACCTGCCCCGCCCGCCATTCTGGAAGAGCCTGCGCGAGGCGTCGTGGGGACTGGCGGCGCCGGTGCTGATCCTGGGCGGCATGCGGATGGGCTGGTTTACGCCGACAGAGGCCGCCGTCGTCGCGGTGTTCTATGGCCTGTTCGTGGGCGGCTTCATCCACCGCACCATCAAGTTCCGCGACCTGTACAAAATTCTGCGCGAAGCCGCCGAACTGTCCGCCGTGATCATGCTGGTGGTGACGCTGGCCGGGATCTTCGCCTGGGCGCTGTCCACGCTGAGCGTGATCGACCCGATCACGCATGCCATCGTCAATTCTGGCCTGGGTGAATGGGGCGTGCTGGCGCTGCTGATCCTGCTGCTGATGACCGTGGGCATGTTCCTGGACGGCATCTCGATCTTTCTGATTTTCGTGCCGCTGCTCATGCCGATCGCCAATGCCTACGGCTGGGATCCGGTGTGGTTTGGGGTGATTCTGACTTTGAAGGTGGCGCTGGGCCAGTTCACCCCGCCGCTGGCCGTGAACCTGATGGTGTCATGCCGCATCGCGCGCGTGCCGATGGAATCGACCGTGCGCTGGGTGGTGTGGCTGCTGGGCGCGATGTTCATGGTGCTGGTCGCGGTGCTGGTGTTTCCCGAACTGGCGCTGTGGCTGCCGCGCAAGCTGGGTTATTGAGAGAGGCTGGACGGGGCCGGCCCGGCAAGGGTTCTCGGCCATGGATGACAACAACAGAAAGACTCGCAGAGAGAGGAGACGCAACATGAAATTCCGCAACCTGATAGGCGCGGCGCTGTACGCGGCAGCCGTGGTGGGCATGTCGCCCGCGCATGCGCAGAACTACAAGCCCGAGTACAAGCTCTCCATCGTCGTGGGCACCACGTTCCCGTGGGGCCAGGGCGCCGAGATCTGGTCGAACCTGGTGCGCGAGCGCACCGAAGGCCGCATCAACATCAAGGTCTACCCCGGCACCTCGCTGGTCCAGGGCGATCAGACCCGCGAGTTCACCGCGATCCGCCAGGGCGTGATCGACATGGCCGTGGGATCGACCATCAATTGGTCGCCGCAGGTCAAGCAGTTGAACCTGTTCTCCCTGCCCTTCCTGATGCCCGACTACGCCGCCATCGACGCGCTGGTGCAGGGCGACGTGGGCAAGGACATGTTCAAGCTCATCGAGAAGGCCGGCGTGGTGCCGCTGGCCTGGGGCGAGAACGGCTACCGCCAGGTCAGCAACTCCAAGCGCGAGATCAAGCGGCCCGAGGACATGAAGGGCATGAAGCTGCGCGTGGTGGGATCGCCGCTATACATCGACACGTTCACCGCGCTGGGCGCCAATCCCACGCAGATGAGCTGGGCGGACGCGCAGCCCGCGCTGGCCAGCGGCGCGGTCGACGGCCAGGAGAATCCCCTGTCGATCTACACGGGTTCCAAACTCTACACCGTGGGCCAGAAATACCTGACGTTGTGGAATTACGTGGCCGATCCGCTGATCTTCGTGGTCAACCGCGAAGTCTGGAATTCCTGGTCGGAAAAGGACCGCGACATCGTGCGCCAGGCCGCGCTGGACGCCGGCAAGCAGCAGATCGTGATCGCGCGCAAAGGCGTCACGCCGGAAGACCCGTCGCTGCTCAAGGAAATCGCCGGCCATGGCGTGACCGTGACGACGCTGTCGCAGGCCGATCACGACGCCTTCGTGAAGGCGACCAAGCCGGTCTATGAAAAGTGGAAGAAGCAAATCGGCGAGGACCTGGTCAGCAAGGCCGAAAAGTCGATCGCAGAACGCAAGAAGTAAACCGCGGAAAGTTCGCAGCAAGCCCCAGGGGAACCGGCGGCGCAAGCCGCCAACCGAGGCAGGGACGCTAGAATCCCGCCCACCAAACGGGCGCCGGCCACAAACCGGCGCCCGTTATCTTTTTGGGTGTCTGACACCCAACAGGCATTCGTGCAGACTTGAGACCATGCTCCATGGGTGTCAGACACCTAGGCCGGCTTGATACGGCATAGGCGTAAAACACCCGGGCAGACTTGACGCAGCGTAGGCGTCTGACACCCCCGACGCATCCGCGCCGACTTGAGACCGTCTACCCGGGTGTCTGACACCGGGGACGATCGGTGACAGTCACCCGCCCCTATTCCGGATAGCTGACTTCCAGAATATCCAGCTCATCAATGCCAGCCGGCGTGCGCAGCACCACCGTGTCGCCTTCCCGCGCCTTGATCAAAGCGCGGGCCACCGGCGAGATCCAGCTGATCTTGCCGGCCAGGGGTTCGGCTTCGTCCACGCCGACGATGGTGACGGTGTGTTCCTCGCCAGCCTTGTCCACGTAGACGACCGTTGCGCCGAAGAAGGCCTGGTCGCGGTTGGGTTGGGCCGTGGGGTCCACGACTTCGGCGATGTCCAGCCGCTTGGTCAGAAAGCGCATGCGCCGGTCAATCTCGCGCAGGCGCTTCTTGCCGTAGAGGTAATCGCCGTTTTCCGAGCGGTCGCCGTTGGACGCGGCCCATGACACCACCTGCACGACCGCCGGACGCTCCACGTTCATGAGCTGCGTGAGTTCGGCGCGCAGGCGCTCGTAGCCCTCGGGCGTCATGTAGTTCTTGGTGCCCGCCGGCAGCGCCTGGGCCTGCGGCAGATCGTCGTCGTCCTCGTGGTCGGACTCTTTAACAAAGGCTTTGTTCATGGCGGTTGCATCGCGATGGCGCGATCACTATCGAAGCTTGCAGAATGAGCGGCGCGTGCCGCCCGCGTCAGAACCAGTCGTGCCAGACCGGCTTCAGGTCGGAAGGCAGCGGCGGCAGTTGGCCCAGGTCCATCCGGCTTTCCTTGGGACTGTGGAAGTCCGAGCCGCGCGAGGCCAGAAAGCCGTAGCGGCGCGCCACGTCGGCGTACTGGCGGGCTTCTTCCACGGTGTGGCTGCCCGTGTTGACCTCGATGCCCACACCGCCCAACTGCAGGAACTCGTCGAACAGCGCGGCAAACTGCAGCGGCGTGTACTTGTAGCGGCCCGGGTGGGCGATGACGGCTTGGCCGCCCGCGCCGCGGATCCAGCCCACGGCGTCGGCCAGCGTGGCCCATTTCATGGGTACATGGCCCGGGCAGTCGTCGCCCAAATGCTTGTTGAAGACGGTTTGCACGTCTGGGCAATAACCGGCTTGCACCAGGTATCGCGCAAAGTGCGTGCGGCTGATCAGTTCGGGGTTGCCGGCAAACGGCAGTGCGCCTTCGTAGGCGCCTGGCATGCCCATGTCCGCCAGGCGGTCGCCGATGCGCTTGGCGCGCTCGGCGCGTCCAGAACGGGTCTTGCGCAGGCCTTCGACCAGCGCCGCATTGGTGGGATCAAACCGTAGGCCGACGATGTGCACGGTCAGGCCGGCCCACGTGACGGAGACTTCGACGCCAGTGGCAAAGCGCATGCCCAGTTCCTGGGCAGCCGCGGAGGCTTCGGCAATGCCGCCCACCTCGTCGTGATCGGTCAGCGCCCAGACATCGACGCCATTGGCGAACGCCCGCTGCGCCACGTCCCGGGGCGCGAGCGCGCCGTCCGAAACGGTGGAATGGCAATGCAGGTCGATGTTCAGGGTGGGCGATTTCATGCGGCTATTGTAGAGAAGGCCCGGCAGCGCGCCTAGCGCGGTGCCGTCCCCACATTGCCGCCCGTCCGGTCACGCCAGCAGAAAATCCGCGACCGGATTCACTTGATCATCCGCGATGAGCGTGGGGGCATGGCCCACGCCCGGCACTTCAAGCGCCTGGGCGCGCGGATTGCGCTGGCGCATTTCGTCCACGGTGGCCCGCGTCAGCAGGTCGGACAGTTCGCCGCGCACAATCAGCACCGGGCAATCGAGCGCGTCGTACGACCGCCACAGGATCTGCTCGCCGGCCGCCAGTTCTTCGGGCGTCTGGGCCGCCAGCGCCTGGGCGATGGCCAGGTCGTAATGCTTGACCCACTTTCCGCCCTGCTGCGGGTACAGGTATTTGGCCAGCTCGGCCCACTGGAGGTCGGTGTGCGGACCAAAGGTTTCCGAATTGGCGCGCATCGTCGCGACGGCCTCTTCGAAGGTGGCGAACTCGCCGGGCGCCCCCACATACTGGCCGATGCGCGACAAGGCGCCGTTCTCCAGCCGCGGGCCCACGTCGTTGAGCACCAGTTTGTCCAGGCGCAGCCCCTGGTCGGGCGGCAGCATCCCGGCATGCGGGCGCATCGCCAGCATTGCCTTGGCGAACGCGGCGGCGCCTGACAACGCCATGCCGATCAACCCGCCCATCGACGTGCCGACCCACGACAGGCTGGCCGGGCGCAGGCGCGCGATGAGCGTCACCATGTCGGACACGTACTGGGGCACCGTATAGAACGCCGGGTTGACCAGCCAATCCGACCGGCCCCGCCCGACCACGTCGGGGCAGACCACGCGGTAGGTGCCCGCCAGCCGCCGCGCCAGCGCGTCAAAGTCGCGCCCGCTGCGGGTCAGACCGTGGACGCAGAGCAGCACGCGGTCATTGGCGGGATCGCCCCATTCCCAATAGGCCATGCGGTGCAGGCCCGCCGGGCTGGCGCACGTGACGAATTCCAAACGGGGTTCCAGGCTGGCATCCACTTCGATAGGCTCCACGATCGGCGCGCGCCGGCAGGGCCGCGCCACTTTGGCCGCTATCTTATCGGTTATGCAACGCCGGTGCGGCCTGCTCTGGACTATCGCGCCCGTCGTGGCTACGATCCTTGCATCCTCTGTGCGCCGGGTACGCGCCGCCTGCCCACCTGCCGCGCGACCGCTTCCAACCCGGCACACCCCGCCCGCCGGACATTGCCGGAGGCTATGGGCGCGATCTAATCATTAAATTGGAGTTGCACACCTTTCAAGGCGCACAGTAAAAAGCTTCAGGCATTGCCAGATCAGTCATCCCAAAATTGATATGGAGTCCGTATGCAGCAAAGCAGTCCCGTCACCCCGCTGACCGAGCAGCCTGCCGGTCAAACCAGCGTCATTTCGCCTCCCCCCGCCCCCCCGAAAATCCTGCAGGACCTGATGGCGCGCGCCGACGTGCAGATCAACGGCTCGCGGCCCTGGGACATGCAGGTGCATGACAAGCATATGTACGAGCGAGTGTTCGCCAGCTGGTCCTTGGGGCTGGGCGAGTCGTACATGGACGGCGAGTGGGACTGCGACCAATTGGACGAGCTCTTCACGCGCCTGCTGCGCGCCGACATGGGATCGGCGGCGCTGGGCGTGGCACGCATCAAGCTGATCGCCGAGCACCTGCGCCACAAGTTGTTCAATCTTCAGTCCAAGCATCGGGCGTTTGAGGTCGGCGAGCAGCATTACGACGCCGGCAACGACGTGTTCGAGGCCATGCTGGACAGCCGGATGATCTACTCCTGCGCGTATTGGGAACACGCCCAGACGCTGGAGGAGGCGCAGGTCGCCAAGCTGGACATGATCTGCCGCAAGCTGCAATTGAAGGAGGGCGAGACGCTGCTGGACATCGGCTGCGGCTGGGGCGGATTGGCCAAGTTCGCGGCCGAGCGCTACGGCGTCAAAGTGACGGGCGTGACCGTATCCAAGGAGCAACTGGCCCTGGCGCAGGAACGCGTGAAGGGCCTGCCCGTGGAGCTGCTGCTGCAGGACTACCGCGATCTTCAGGGCCGTTTCGACAAGGTGGTGTCGGTCGGCATGTTCGAGCACGTCGGCCCCAAGAACTACGACACCTACTTCACGAACGTGCAGCGGCTGATGGCGCCCGAGGGCATTTTCCTGCTGCACACGATCGGTATCGCCGCCACCAGCCAGAGCACCGATCCGTGGATCGACCGCTACGTGTTTCCCAACGGCAAGCTGCCATCGGCGCGCGAAGTCGCGGCGGCCGTGGAAGGACGCTTCATCGTCGAGGACTGGCATAACTTCGGGGCCGACTACGACCGCACGCTGATGGCGTGGTGGGACCGCTTCGAGCGCGCCTGGCCCACGCTGGAGTCGCGCTACGGCACCCGGTTCTACCGGATGTGGAAGTACTACCTGATGTGCTGCGCGGGCTTTTTCCGGTCGCGTGAAGGACAGCTTTGGCAGGTGATACTGACGCATCCGCAGCGGCACGAGACGTACCGGTCGCTGCGCTGAGGCGCCGCGTCCGCGCATGAATCGGCAAGCCGCCCCTGACCGGGCGACTTGTTTTCATGGACGCACGGCTACTGACCCGCCCCCGCCTCTTCCCGGATCATGTCCGCCGCCCGTTCCGCAATCATGATCGTCGGCGAGTTGGTGTTGCCCGACGTGATGCGCGGCATGATCGAGGCGTCGGCAATCCGCAGGCCTTGCAGCCCGTGCACGCGCAGCCGCGCGTCCACCACCGCGCCGCTGTCGGCGTCCTGCCCCATCGCGCAGGTGCCCACCGGATGGAAGATGGTCGTGCCGATCTTGCCGGCCGCCTGGCGCAATTCTTCTTCTGTCTGGAAGGCCGGACCCGGCAACCATTCATCCGGCCGGTAGCGCTGCAAGGCCGGCGCGGCGGCGATGCGGCGCACCAGACGGATCGAATCGGCGGCGACGCGCAGGTCGTCGTCGGTGCTCAAGTAGTTGGGGCGGATGACAGGCGCCTCGCAGCCCTTTTGACCCGCCGGCCCTTGCGCGTGAACGCTGCCGCGCGACGTGGGACGCAGGTTGCAGACGCTGGCGGTGAAGGCGTCGAAACCGTGCAGCGGCTCGCCGAACGCACCCAGCGACAACGGCTGCACGTGGAACTCGACGTTGGCGCGTTCCTGGCCAGGGTCGGATTTGGCAAACGCCCCCAACTGCGACGGCGCCATGCTCATCGGGCCGCTGCGGCTGACCAGGTATTCCAGCCCGATGCCCGCGCGGCCCAGCCACGTGGACGCGATGCGGTTCAGCGTCTTGACGCCGTTCACCTTGATGATGACGCGCAATTGCAGGTGGTCCTGCAGGTTCTCGCCGACGCCCGGCAAGGCGTGGTGCAGCGTGATGCCGGCTTCGCGCAGGCGCGCGGGCTCGCCGATGCCGGAGACTTCCAGCAGGTGCGGCGAATTGACGGCGCCGGCGGCCAGCACCACTTCGCGCCGCGCGCGCAGCGACTGAGAACGGCCGCCTTGGTTGACGCGCACGCCGACGCAGCGATTACCGTCGAAATCGAGTCGTTCGGCCAGCGCGCCGGTCATCACATGCAGGTTCGGGCGTTTGCGCACCGGCCGCAGAAACGCCTTGGACGTATTCCAGCGCCAGCCACTGCGCTGGTTGACCTCGAAGTAGCCGCTGCCGAAGTTGTCGCCGCGGTTGAAGTCCTGCACGCGCGGAATCCCTTCCTGTTCGGCCGCCGAGGCGAAGGCTTCCAGGATGTCCCAGCGCAGGCGCTGCGACTCCACGCGCCATTCGCCGCCCGCGCCGTGGAACTCGTCGGCGCCGCGGTGGTAGTCCTCGCTGCGCTTGAAGACCGGCAACACCTGGTCCCAGCTCCAGGCCGCGTCGCCCGAGAGCGCGGCCCAGTCTTCGTAGTCCTGCTTCTGGCCGCGCATGTAGATCATGCCGTTGATCGACGAGCATCCGCCCAGCACGCGGCCGCGCGGATAGATGAGCGAGCGCCCGCCCAGCCCCGGCTCCTCGGCGGTGCGGTACATCCAGTCCGTACGCGGGTTGCCGATGCAGTGCAGGTAACCGACCGGGATATGAATCCAGTGATAGTTGTCGCGCCCGCCGGCTTCCAGCAGCAGCACCTGCACGGCGGGATCGCGGCTCAGACGGTTGGCCAGCACGCAGCCAGCCGAGCCCGCGCCCACGATGATGTAGTCGTATGTCTCCATAAGCTCTTCTTATCAGGTCGCGGGCCCGAAACGGACGCCGGCACGGTGAGCCGCCCCGGCTACGGCATAGGATGCGCGCCGGGAATCTGGCAAGACTCTCGCTCAGGACAGGGCGGCTGTCCAATGAAATGTTGAAAAGGGGATTATTAGCGTCTCTAATAATGCTCAGCTGATTTCTGACTCGGGGCGAGGTGTCTGACACCCGTGCGAGACAGTCGTCAAGCCGAAACGCCCGCGCAAGGGTGTCAGACACCGGCGGCAGGCCAAGAAAGGCACCCATGGCTGCGTAGGACGAAATAAGGTGTCTGACACCCGTGCGAGACGGTCGTCAAGCCGGCACGCCCGCGCAAGGGTGTCAGACACCGGTGGCATGCCAAGAAAGGCACCCATGGCTGCGTAGGACGAAATAAGGTGTCTGACGCCCTCCAACTCGATTTCCAGGAGCATGCATGGACCTGAAGCACATCCGCACGTTTGCCGCCGTCGCGCGGGAAGGTAATTTGACGCGCGCGGCCGAGCATTTGCATTTGACGCAGCCTGCGCTGAGCCTGCAGCTCAAGAACTTCCAGGAGTCGCTGGACCTGACGCTGTTCTCGCGCACGGCGCTAGGGTTGGCGCCCAACGCGGACGGGCGGGCGTTGTTGCCTGCGGCGCAGCGGGTGCTGGACGCGCTGGATGACTTCCAACGCGCCATCGGTGCGTTGCGCGATACCGTGCAGGGCGAATTGCGCATCGGGACGATCCTGGACCCGGAATTCTTGCGGCTGGGCGCCACGCTGCAGTATCTGGTCGAGCATTATCCGAAGATCCGCCCCACCCTGCGGCACGGGATGTCGGGATCGGTCGGCCGGCAGGTGCGCACTGGGGAGTTGGACGTGGGTTTCTTTCTGGGACCGCAACCCCGCGACGAGGATGCGCGGGGCGGCCCGTCGCGGGACGGCCAGCCGCGGAACACTCATCCCCGCGGCAGCCAGCCATCCGGCCTGCACGCGCAGCCGCTCGCGTCCTTTTCCTATTACGTCGTTGCCCCAAAAAGCTGGAACGCGCAGGTCGCCGGCCGTGGCTGGGCTGAGATCGCGGCGCTGCCCTGGATATGGACCCCGCCCGATTCGGTCCATCATCGCCTGCTGTCCGACAAATTCGACGCCCTGGGCATTGCCCCGCACGCGGTGGCCGAGGTGGATCAGGAGGCTTCGATGCTGGATCTGGTGCGCTCGGGCGTGGGCCTGTCCCTCGCCCGCGATGCCATCGCGCTGCGCGAATCGCAGTCCAGCGGATTGCAGCTCGTAAAAGGCCTGTCGATCCAGGCAGAGCTGTCGTTCATCACCCAGGCCGCGCGGCGTGACGACCCGTTGGTGGCGGCGGCTTTCGCAGCGGTGCAGGCGGCGTTCGCCTGAATAGGCTTTCAGCCACCACCACCCGACTATGTTGCGCTGCGCCAAATGGGTGCAGGCCGCACGCAGAAATGCACCGATACGAAGCACGGGCGCGATCACCCGCAATCCGGCCGCTTCACCTCATCGCGCTTTCAAGGCCCCCTCCTTCCCTATGAATCGCAAGGGAATTTCCCCCAGAACATCGCGCTTCGACATACCTGGCACGGACTTTGCTTAATTGCCTATGTGCGGGTGCAAACCCGGCAAGACAACGTGAGCAGTACCGGCAATGGCGCCCCGACCGAAAGGTCCAGGGCGCCGTTTGCCTTTTGAAATCCGAAAATCCAAGCCTGGGGAAATCCCATGAATGCAGCGGCCACATCCGATTCCTTGCAGACGCTGGTTGTCATCGGCAACGGCATGGTGGGTCATCATTGCGTCGAGCAATTGATCGCCCGCGGCGCCCTCGAGCGCTATCGCATCACCATCTTTGGCGAGGAAACCCGCCGCGCCTATGACCGCGTCCATCTGTCCGAATACCTGAATGGGCGCGACGCCGAGTCGATGGCGCTGGGCGAGGCTTCGCTTTACGAGCAGGACGGCGTGTCGCTGCGACTGGGCGAGCCCGTGCTGGACATCGACAGCCACGCCCGGGAAGTCATCACCGCCAAGGGCCGCTTTGCCTACGACAAGCTGGTGCTGGCGACGGGCTCGTATCCCTTCGTGCCGCCCATCGCGGGCGCCGAGGGCAATTCGCGCCTGGTGTACCGCAGCATCGACGACCTGGACCTGATACGCGAGGCAGCCAGCGGCGCGCGGCGCGGCGTGGTCGTGGGCGGCGGGCTCTTGGGACTGGAAGCGGCCAACGCGCTCAAGTCGCTGAATCTGGAAGCACACGTGGTGGAATTCGCGCCGCGTCTGATGCCGGTGCAGCTGGACGAGGCCGGCGGCGCGGCGCTGAAAGCGCGCATCGAGGCGCTGGGCGTGGGCGTGCACCTGTCGCGCGCCACGCAGGACATCAAGCCGGGCACCCAATACCGTTACCGCATGCGTTTTGCTGAAGGCGCGCCGCTGGAAACCGACCTGATCGTGTTTTCGGCCGGGATCCGTCCGCAGGTGTTCCTGGCGCGCAAAGCCGGGCTGGCGCTAGCCGAGCGCGGCGGCGTCGCCATCGACGAACGCTGCCGCAGCAGCGATGAAAACATCTACGCCATCGGCGAATGCGCGTCCTGGAACGGCACCGTCTTTGGCTTGGTCGCGCCCGGCTACCAGATGGCCCGCATCGTCGCCGCCGACCTGTGCGGCGCGCCCGAACAGGCATTTTCGGGCGCCGACATGTCCACGAAGCTCAAGCTCTTGGGCGTGGACGTGGGCTCGATTGGCGACGCGCACGGCGTCACGCCCGGTTCGCGCAGCTACCGCTACATCGACGAGGCCGGCTCCGGTTACCGCCGCCTGGTGATCTCCGAAGACGGCAAGCGCGTGCTGGGCGCGGTTCTGGTGGGCGACAACAGCTACTACGACACGCTGCTGCAATACGCGCAGAACGGCATCGCGCCGCCCGCGGATCCGTCCAGCCTGATCCTGCCGCAAGGCCAGGCCGCGCCGCTGCTCGGCGTGGACGCCCTGCCCGCCACCGCCACGATCTGCTCCTGCCACAACGTCAACAAGGGCGCTATCTGCGACGCCATCGACGGCGGCTGTACGGACCTGGCCGGCGTCAAGGCCTGCACCAAGGCGGCCTCGGGCTGCGGCGGCTGCGCGGGTCTGCTCAAGCAGGTGGTCGAACACGAACTCGCCAGCCGCGGCGTCGTGGTGGACAAGAGCCTCTGCGAGCACTTTGCCTACACCCGTCAGGAGCTGTACGCGATCGTGCGCGTGAGCGGCGCCGAGACCTTCGAAGAAGTCCTGGCCAGCCACGGCCGCGGCCACGTCGGCTGCGAGATCTGCAAGCCCGCCATCGGCTCGATCCTGGCGTCCTGCTGGAACCGTCCCATCCAGGACCCGCACCTCGTGCCGCTGCAGGACACCAACGACACCTTCATGGCCAACATGCAGAAGAACGGCACCTATTCGGTGGTGCCGCGCATGCCGGCCGGCGAAGTCACGCCCGATGGCCTGATTGCCGTCGGCATGGTCGCCAAGAAATACAACCTGTACGTCAAGGTGACCGGCGGCCAGCGCATCGACCTGTTCGGCGCGCAACTGCACGAGCTGCCCGGCATCTGGTCCGAACTGATCGCCGCCGGCTTCGAGACGGGCCACGCCTACGGCAAGTCCACCCGCACCGTGAAGTCCTGCGTGGGCAGCACCTGGTGCCGCTTCGGCGTGCAGGACAGCGTGAAGATGGCGCTGAACATCGAGCACCGCTACAAGGGGCTGCGCGCGCCGCACAAGCTGAAGTTCGCCGTGTCCGGCTGCACCCGCGAGTGCGCCGAGGCGCAAAGCAAGGACATCGGCGTAATCGCCACCGAGAACGGCTGGAACCTGTACGTGTGCGGCAACGGCGGCATGCGCCCGCGCCATGCCGAGCTCTTTGCCACCGACCTGGACGACGCCACCCTCATCCGCTACATCGACCGCGTGCTGATGTTCTACATCCGCACGGCCGACAAGCTGCAGCGCACGTCGGTGTGGCGCGAGTCGCTGGAAGGCGGGCTGGACTACCTGAAGGCGGTCGTGATCGACGACAGCCTGGGTCTGGGCGCCGAGCTTGAAGCGCAGATGCAGCTGGTGGTGGACCGCTACGAATGCGAGTGGGCCAACGCCATCAGCGACCCCGAAAAGCTCAAGCGCTTCCGCACCTTCGTCAACGACAGCCAGGGCGACCCCGACATCCAGTTCGTGCAGGAACGCGGCCAGCCCCGCCCGGCCCCGGCGCGCGCCGCCCAGCGCGTCATCCCGATTGCCGAGGAGATCGTCTGATGGCCGCCTTGCCCAAAACCCAACCCGCCTGGCGCCGCGCTTGCGACCGCCAGGACCTCGTCGCCAATTCCGGCGTCGTCGCGCTGGTCGACGGCGCGCAGGTCGCACTGTTCTATCTGCCGGACGCGCCGGGCCAAACCCTGTACGCCGTGTCGAACCGCGATCCGAAGTCCGGGGCCAACGTCATTGGCCGGGGCATCGTGGGCCAACTGGCCGGCGACCTGGTCGTGGCGTCCCCCCTTTACAAGCAGCACTTCCGGCTGGCGGACGGCAGCTGCGTGCAATTTCCCGAGCAGCGCCTGCAGACCTGGCAGGCGCGCTTTAACGGCGACGCGGTCGAAATCGCCTGACGGCCGCCGCGAACGTATTCAACACATCAGCACAGCAACAGGAAACATCATGTCCTACCTAGCTCCCTCCGAGTTCGTCACCAAGATGGTGGATGCCGGCGAATCGAAGCTCTACATGGCGACCCGCGACGTCCTGATCCGCGCCTTCATGGCCGGCGCCATCCTCGCGATCGCCGCGGTCTTCGCCGTCACCGTCACGGTGCAAACCGGCTCGCCCATCCTCGGCGCCGCGCTCTTTCCGGTCGGCTTCTGCATCCTGTACCTGATGGGCTTCGACCTTTTGACGGGCGTATTCGTGCTGACCCCGCTGGCGCTCTTCGACAAGCGGCCCGGTGTCACGATGGGCGGCATCCTCAAGCACTGGGGCAAGGTCTTCGTGGGCAACTTCCTGGGCGCGCTGACCGTCGCCGTGCTGATGGCCATCGTGTTCACTTACGGCTTTTCGGTGCCGCCCAACAAGGTCGGCCAGGTCATCTCGCACATCGGCGAAGACCGCACGCTGGGCTACAAGGAATACGGCGCGGGCGGCATGCTGACCATCTTCATCCGCGGCGTGCTGTGCAACTGGATGGTGTCGCTGGGCGTCGTGGGCGCCATGATCTCGACCACCGTCAGCGGCAAGGTCATCGCCATGTGGATGCCCGTCATGCTGTTCTTCGCCATGGGCTTCGAGCACTCCATCGTCAACATGTTCCTGTTCCCGTCGGCCATGATCATGGGCGGCAACTTCTCGATCATGGATTACATGATCTGGAACGAGATCCCCGTGGTGCTGGGCAACCTGATCGGCGGCATTTCGCTGACGGGCCTGACGCTCTACACCACGCACATGAAGACCGCGCCCAAGCGCCGCTTCAACTGATACGCCCCGGCATGGACAGCTTCTCGCCCGCCACCTCGCCCGCCGTCTCGCTCAGGGTGGCGGTGGGCCAGCACACCGATCCCGGCGTCAAGTCCGTCAACCAGGACTTCCACGGACTGTGCGTGCCGGGCGAGCCGCTGCTCGGCGCCAAGGGCATCGCCATCGCGCTGGCCGACGGCATCAGCAGCAGCAACGTCAGCCACATCGCCAGCGAAACGGCAGTGGCAAGCTTTTTGGAAGATTATTACTGCACGCCCGAAACGTGGTCGGTGAAGAAGTCCGCCCAGAAGGTGCTCAGCGCGGCCAATGCCTGGCTGCATTCGCAGAGCCGCCAGCGCCACGGGCAGGATCAGGACAGCGGCTACGTCTGCACGCTGACCGTGATGGTGCTCAAGGGCGCCACCGCGCACATCCTGCATATCGGCGACGCGCGCATCTATCGTCTACGGGACGGCGTGGTCGAGCAACTGACCGAGGACCACCGCGTCTGGGTCGCGCACGACAAAAGCTACCTGGGCCGCGCGCTGGGCCTGGCGCCGCATCTGGAAATCGACTATCACACGCAGGCCGTGGAACCGGGCGATGTGTTTTTGCTGGCGACCGACGGCGTGTACGAGCATGTCGGCGACGACGATCTGCGTGCGGCCGTCACCGCCAATACCGGCGATCTTGACGCGGCCGCGCGCGCATTGGTCGCGCTGGCGCTTGCCCGCGGCAGCGACGACAACCTGACCATGCAGATCGTGCGAGTCGACGCCCTGCCCGCGCGCCAGGCCGGCGAGCTGGCCCAGTACTCCGGCAGCCTGCCCTGCCCGCCGCTGCTGGACGTGGGTCAGACATTCGAAGGCTTTCGCATCACCGACGAGTTGCGCGCCAGCAGCCGCAGCCACGTCTACCTGGCCGAAGACATCGACAGCGGCGACACCGTCGTCATCAAGATACCGTCGCTGGATCTGCGGCACGATCCCGCCTATCTGGAGCGCCTCTTGACCGAGGAATGGCTGGCGCGCCGCATCGACAGCCGCCACGTCGTGCGGGCCTGGCCGCGCACGCGGCAGCGCCGCTCGCTCTACACCGTCAGCGAATACATCGAAGGCCGCACGCTGACGCAATGGATGGCCGCCAACCCGCGTCCCGCGCTGGAACCGGCGATCGCCATCATCGAGCAGATCGCGCGCGGCCTGCAGGCCTTTCATCGGCTGGAGATCGTGCATCAGGATCTGCGGCCGGACAACATCCTGATCACGCCGGACGGCACGGCAAAGATCATCGACCTGGGCTCGGCCCGCACGGCGGGCATCCAGGACCTGAGCGCCGAGGGCGACGACGCCTTGCCGGTGCTGGGCACCGCCCAATATTCGGCGCCCGAGTACTTTCTGGGCGAAGCTGGCACGGCGCGGTCCGACATCTATTCGCTCGCGGCGATCCTGTACCAGATGCTCTCCGGCCGCCTGCCGTACGGCGCCGACGTGGCGCGCTCGCGCAGCCGCGCCGCACAATTGCGTCTGACCTACGTGTCGGTGCTGGACCGGGAACGCGAGATTCCGGCCTGGATCGACAGCGTGCTTAGCCGCGCCCTGCATCCCGACCCGCAGCACCGCACGCCCGAGCTGTCCGAATTCACGCACGCGCTGCGCAATCCGCCCGACGTGCGCGGCGGCGAGCGACTGCCCCTGCTGGAACGCAATCCGGTGGCTTTCTGGAAAGGCCTGTGCCTTGTCCTGGCCATCGTGATCGTGATCCAGGCCCTGAACTCCTGATACGAGACGACCATGCCCGCCACGAATCCCACCGTGTCCCTGATCGGCGCCGGCCCCGGCGACCCCGAGCTGCTGACCTTGAAGGCCGTCAGGGCGCTGGCCCGCGCCGACGTGGTCCTGGTCGACGACCTGGTCAACCGCGAGATTCTGCAGCACTGCCCCCACGCCCGAATCGTTCGCGTGGGCAAGCGCGGGGGCTGCCGTTCCACGCCGCAGGACTTCATTCAACGCCTGATGCTGCGTTATGCGCGCCAGGGGCTGCGCGTGGCGCGCCTGAAGGGTGGCGACCCGTGCATCTTTGGCCGTGGCGGCGAGGAAGCGCAGTGGCTCAGCGACCACGGCGTCGCCTGCGAGATCGTGAACGGCATTACCGCCGGGCTGGCCGCGGCCACCTCCGCCGGCATCCCGCTGACGCAACGCGGCATGGCTCAGGGCGTTACACTCATCACCGCGCATTCGCAGGACGGCGCAACGCCCGATTGGTCCGGATTGGCGCGCAGCGGCACGACGCTGGTGGTCTACATGGGCGTGGCAAAGGTGCACGACATGACCCGCCAGTTGCTGGCCGCCGGGATGGCCCCGGACACGCCGGTGGCGATGATCGAGCGCGCGTCGCTTCCCGGCCAGCGGGTCTGTGCGTCGACGCTGGCCGGCATGGCGTTGGACGCCCAGGCCTTCCGGTTACGCAGCCCGGCCGTGCTGGTCATCGGCGAGGTTGCCGCCTGCCGGATGTTCGGCGTGCTGGACGACGCGGCAGGCGCGATTGCGCCGCAACGCCGGACGGCCTGATTTCCGCGAAGACACCGCGCCTCACCCCGCATAGAGATTTCGATGGCCGAACGCCACATGCCGCCGCCGCTGCGCTTTCTGCTTGCTGCCCGACGCAGCGAGCTCCAGGGCCTGGAAATCCTGGCCGCCACCTGCGACCTGGTGCTGCGCATCAGCGCGCTGGTGCATGCGCTGCAAAAAGAGCGCGGCTATTCCAACCTGACCCTGTGCAGCCCCGCAGGCCGGCTGCAGCCGGCGCTGGCCGGCCTGTCGAGCGACGCGCAGGTCGTGGAAGCCGACGTGCGCGCATTCCTGGATGGGCTGGAGGCCGACACCGCGGCCGGCAGCAGCCGCGCGCGCCTGCTCAATTGCATTGCGTACGCCCTATTCCGTCTGGACGAATTGCCGGCCTTACGCCGCCAGATCCGCGACCGGTGCGTGGCGGTGGAAGACGCCGATACCCACTTCACCCAAGTGATCGGCAGCCTGCTGGCAGTGGTCTTCGAAGCCGCCGACTCGTCGCTGGACCCGGACGTGACGCGCCTGTTGGTGGCGCTGTTGAATTTCATGCAAGGCAAGGAACTGAGCGGCCAGGAGCGCGCCTGCGGCGTCATGGGCTTTACGGCCGGCTGGTTCGACGACGCGCGCAAGGCGCGCATGCTGGGCCTGGCGGCCAACCAGGCGCGCAGTTTCGGCGTCTACACGCAGTACGCGCAAGGCGCGCCGCTGCAGGCCTGGGATCAAGTTCAGCAGCAGGCGCAGCCGGTGCAACGCATGCGCGACATGGCGCAGCACACGTCAGACGCGCAGCGTGTCGACAGCGGTCTGGCCGAGTTGTGGTTTGACTTGTGCACCGCGCGCATCGACGCCATGCGCAGCGTCGAGACACAGTTGGCACAGGAACTGGCGCAGCAATGCGCCCGGCGCATCGCCGACACCCGCCAGGAATTGGACGACCGCCGCCTGCTGCTTAGCCGCTACACCGATCACGCCAGCGGCCGCGCCCCCAGCATGGTGTTCAGCGTGCAGAGCCGCATTCTGGACGTGCCGCCCGAGGACGGCGTGGGCAGCGAGCTGGAACGGTCGATCCTGGACATGTTGCGCGAGCAGACGCTGCGCATGCAGCACGCCGACGATGCGCTGACCAGCGTGCGGGGCGCGCTGGACGACAGGAAGCGCATCGACCGCGCCAAGCTGCTGTTGATCAGCCGCTATGGCCTGACCGAGCAGGCGGCGCATGAACGCCTGCAACGCGCGGCGATGGACGGCGGCCTGTCGCTGGCGGACGTGGCGCGGCAGATCATTGCGCAGCTTGGCGGCAACTGAACCGCCCCCCCCTAGCGGAACACGCGCTGCACCAGGCTGACGGCCGCCGCCGCCAGCGCCACCCCCGCCACGATCTGGAAATGATCCAGGCTGGCCAGCAGCACCGACTGCTGGTTCAGCAGTTGCGCGATCTGCGCCGTGGCAAGTTGCGGCGCCGCTGCCGGCCCCACCGCCGCGGTGAAATAGGCGGTCAGCTGCGCCATCGCCGCCTCGAACTGCGCGTTGCCGGTCGCGATGCTTTCCTGCAACACCGTGTAGTGGCGGGAGGTGAACCACTGCTGGCCGACGGTGGCCAGCATGATGCCCAGCGCCTGGCCGATCTGCGCCAGCATGTTCTTGACCTGCTGCGCATGGGCGAACACCGCAGGGTCGCCCGTCAGGCCGGTGAAGGTCTGCATCGCGGTCGTGGGCATGAGGGTCATGATGAACATGCCGTAACAGGCCAACGCGGGAAACACGTCGGTCCACATATTGGCTGTGGGCGTCAGACGCGACATCCACACCCCGAACGCCGCCAGCGCCAGGAAGCCGGTCACGAAGAACTTGCGTGGCGACGGCCAGCGCGGCAGCAGTTGCGACATGACGGCCCAGGTCAGCACGCCCGCCCCCAGCCCCATCGCGAAGAACTCGCCTGCCGTGATCCATGCCTGCCCCAGCGCGCGTTGCAACATCAGCGGCACCAGGTAGCCATTGGCGCCAAGCATCACGTAGCAGACCATGAAGAGGCCCAGCCCGCACAGGAACCGCACTTCCTTCATGCCGCCCAGCCTGAGCAGCGGCGCGCCGTTGCGCGTCTCCGACCACACGAAGTAACCCAGCGCGGCCACGCCCGCCGCGGCCGACAGCGCCAGGAAGCTGCCCTGGCTGAAGAAGTCGTAATAGGCGCGCTGCAACGCATGCAGCACAAGAAAGCTGCCCGCGCCCAGCGCGGCGATCGGCAGCAAACGCACGTTGCCAGCCAGCACCGACCCCGCTTCACGGCCCGGCATGGCCAGCATGACGGGCGCCATCGCCAGCAGCGACAGCGCGGCGATCAGCCAGAACATCAACGGCCAGCCATCGTGCTCGACCGCCATCGCGGCCAACCAGGGCGCCAGCGCCGTGCCCACGCAAAGCCCTGTCGCCAAGGCCTTGATGCCCAGAAAACGCGCCGGACTGGGCGGAATCAGGTTCACGGTCAGCCGGGACGACGTGAGCATCGCCGCGCAGCCCATCGCCATCAGCACCCGCCCGAGCAGGAACCCGGCCTGGTCCTGCGCCAGCGCGCACACGGCCGCGCCCACGCCCGCCGCGGCCAGCGACGCCAGCAGGTAGACCCGCAGACCCAGCCGATGCGTCAGCCAGCCCTGCAACGCGATCATCATCACCGCCACGCAGGCGTAGATCAGCGCGATATGGGTGTATTCCTCGGGGCTGGCGCCGATTTCGCCCATGATGGGCGCGGCGCCGAACGTGGCCATGCCGTTCTGCAGGAAGTCGATGAACGTCAGCGCGCCGATGACCAGCAGCAGCGAGACCGGGGGCTTGGGGTGGGACATGTGCGCCGCCCGATCAAAGGTTGGCGTCGATGATGGCGCGCACCTGGGCGTCGGCCTGGGCCAGCTCGTCGGCATATACCGCCGTCGTGTAGGCCTGCGCCTGCCCTTGCGCCGCGACCAGGCGCTTGCCGTCGCGCGCCTCGGTGTCCACCTCGACCCGCATCGACAGGCCAAGCTGCAGCGGCTGCGCCGCGACCTCTGCCGGGTCCAGCGCGATGCGCACCGGCACGCGCTGCACCACCTTGATCCAGTTGCCGGTGGCATTTTGCGCCGGCAACAGCGAGAACGCGCTGCCCGTCCCCGCATCCTGGCCCAGCACGCGTCCGTGATAAACCACGCCGCCCCCGTACAGATCGGTGGTCAACTTGACGGGCTGGCCGATCCGCACATTGCGCAACTGCGATTCCTTCAGGTTGGCGGTGACCCACAGCTGATCCAACGGCACGACCGACATCAGCGCCGCGCCGGCCGCCACGCGCTGTCCGACCTGCACGCCGCGCTTGGTCACCACGCCGCCCACCGGCGCCGGGACCTTGGTCCGCGCAAGCGCCACGCTGGCATTGCGCAGTTGCACGGCCGCGGCCCGCACGTCCGGGTGCGACTCGACCGTCGTGCCGTCGATCAGCGCATGGTTGCGCTTGAGCTGTTCGTTCGCAACGTCCAGCGCGGCGCGCGCGGTGCGCACGGCCTGCTGCGCATGGACCAATTCCTCGCCGGGGATGGCGCCGATCTTGGCCAGCGCAGACCGGCGCGACACGTCCTCCTGCGCGCGGGCCAGATCGACCTTGCGCAGCGCCACGGTGGCGCCGTCCTGCCCGGCCATCGCAAACTGGCCGCGCACCTGCCGCACGCTGCGCGCCAGATTCGCGCGCGCGGCGTCCAGCGCCAGCTGCGCGTCCACGCCATTCAGCTCGATCAGGACCGCGCCCGCCTCGACCCTGTCGGTGTTGTCCGCGCGGATCGCGGTCACCACGCCGCCGACCTGCGGCGTCACCTGCACGACGTTGCCTTCGACATAGGCGTCTTCCGTCGATACCCAACGGCCGTCGGAATACTCGGCATAGGCGCCGGCCAGCACGGTGAAGGCCAGGATCGCGGCGCCGCCGACGGCGACTTTGCGTGCCAGGCTGCCGCGCGGACGGGACGAGGAGGAAGGCGGGTTCGGGGTGGCTTCGGGCTTCATGGCTTGCGGGGAATCGGTATGGGAAGGAGCGGATGGATGGGGATGACGGTTCATGACGGACGCCCGGCTTCGGTGAGCGCGGCCGCGCCGGATGCCGCGGCTGATGCGGAGGCTGCGGACGTCTTTGACGCCTCGGGCACATAGCCCCCGCCCAGCGCCCGGATCAGTTCCAGATGCAGCGCGCGGTTGCGCGTATCCAGTTCGATCAGCAACTGCTTTTGCTGCAGCACCTGACCTTCGGCGGACAGCACCTGCAGATAGCTGCCCACGCCGCTGCGGTAGCGCGCGGACGCCATGTCGTAGGCTTCCTGCGTCAGCCGCAGCGCTTCCTGCTGCTGCGCTGACCGCTCGGCCTGCCAGCGCAGCGACACCAGCTGGTCCACCACGTCGTGCAGCGCCGTGACCAGCGTGCCGTTGTATTGCTCGACCGCGACGTCGTACTCGGCCTGCCGCGCGCCCAGGTTGCCGCGCAGCCGGCCGCCGTCAAAGACCGGCAGCGAGATCGCCGGGCCGATGCCCAGCACGCGGCTGCCGGCGTTCATCAGGTCCGACAGGCCCAGGCTTTGCAGCCCGGTAAATGCCGTCAAGCTGACGTTGGGATAGAACTGCGCGCGGGCGACCTTGATCTCTGCGCCGGCCGCTTCCACACGCCAGCGCTGCGCCACCACGTCGGGACGTCTCCCGATCAGTTCTGCCGGCACCGTCGTCGGGATCGCGCCGGCAAAACCGCCGCGCAGCGACGGCCGGCCCACCTGAATGCCCGCGTCCGGTCCGCGGCCCACCAGCGCCGCCACCTGATTGCGCGTCAGCGCGATCTGTTCGTTGAGTGCGGCGATGCGTTCGCGCGTCGCGGGCAGCGCGGCTTCGGCCTGCTTCATGTCCAGGCGCGAATCCAGTTGGGCGTCGACGCGGCGCTGGGTCAGTTTGAGCGTGTCCTCGCGCTGGCGCAGCGTGTCTTCGGCCAGGTCGCGCAGCAGATACGCGGTGTCCAGCTTCAGATACGCGCGCACCAGCGACGTCGTCAGCATCAGTTCGGCGGCATGGCGGTCCACCTCGGCGGCCTGCGCGCGCTGCAGCGCGGCGTCCAGCGCCGCCCGGTTCTTGCCCCAGAAGTCGATTTCGTAGCCCACGCCCGCCTGCAGGTCGGCCGTCCAATCCCACGAGCCGGCCAGCGGCTGCGGCGTGGTGCTGTGCTCGCTGAAACGCTGGCGCGTTGCGCGGCCATTCAGATTGCCCTGCGGCGACAGCGGCGCCCCCGCGACGCTGGCCAGCGCATCCGCCTGCCGCACCCGCGCGGCCGCGACCCGCAGACTCGGCTGCTCGGCCAGCGCGGCGACCACAAGCTGGGTCAGCTGCGCGTCGCCAAAACTTTCCCACCACGCCTCGGTCGGCCATACGGCCGGGGACACCGGCGTCCCGTCGAGCGACGCGGTTGCCGCCAG
This sequence comes from Achromobacter sp. 1012554356, assembly GCF_059760815.1. NCBI lineage: Bacteria > Pseudomonadati > Pseudomonadota > Betaproteobacteria > Burkholderiales > Alcaligenaceae > Achromobacter > Achromobacter sp. 1012554356. The sequence goes on from NZ_JCBANC010000004.1 coordinate 53,600, forward strand.
CTGGTTGGCGCTGCCCACCGTCGAATGGGTATGCAGGTCGCCCGTGCTGGCGCATCCGGCCAGCAGCAGCGCCGACAGGGTGAGGCCCAGGATGTGACGGGGGCACCTTGGGCTCAGGAGAGTTGGGGAGGAGACTTGCATGGTGAAGGGGCCTTTCTTTTGCTCAGGCCGTATATGCCTAGGCAGATAAATAGATAAAAAAAATCGGCGGACCCGGGAAACGCTAGTCCGCCCGCGCGTTGATCAGGATGCGGGACAGCAGCTTTTGCAGCAGTTCCGCTTCCGCTTCGGAAAACCCGTCCAGCAACCTGCGAAACGCCACCTCGGTGAGCTGCCGTGCCTGGGGGAATGCCGCCTTGCCCTGCTCGGTGAGTTCGATGAGCGAGCTGCGGCGGTCGGACTCGTTTTCCACCCGGCGGATGAAGCCCTTGGCGGCGATCCGATCCAGCAGCCGGGTCATGGCGCCCGAGTCATAGGCCAGGACGCGGCAGAAGTCGCTAAGCGTGCGGCCCCACCCCTTGACGATGCAATTGAGCACGACATACTGCTGAACGGTGATCTGCAGCGGGGCCAGCTCGCGGTCCAGCGCTTCGTGAATGCCGTTGCGCACGGAGGTCACCAGGAAACCCAGCTCGCCGGTGCACAGTTCGTCCAGTACGGAAGGTGATGCGTTGCTCATGATGGGCCTGGCGCGTAGTCGTTGGAATCAACGGACGCATATTAGCTGCCTAGGCAGTTATTTAGCAAGCGAAATCTGACGGTGGGTGCCGGATTTCATACTTCCCGTTCCCCCGGCTACCCCCGACGTGTCATCCGATCCCGATCCGCCGCGCGCCCTCGCGGAACAGCGCCTGCGTGTCCGGCTCCAGCCGGAACGATGCCAGGAAGTCCTCTACCCGATAGGACGACTGCGCCTTGCGGATGGCGGGCAGAAAGCCCAATGCCTCGTCGGTCCGGCCGGCCAGCGACAGACAGCACGCGGCAATCGCCAGAATGTGCACGTGCGCGTTGGGCCGCGCGGCCGCCTTGATCGCCCATCCAGCCGCCTCGTCGATCCGGCCGAGCCGCACCAGCGCCAGCGCGCGCACCGCCAGCATGCCGAAAAGCAGCGGATCGAAGGGGCTCAGATGGCGAGAATGGTCGGATGCGCCGATGGCGGCCTCTGCGTCGCCCATCTGGCAGTCGACAAAACCTAGCGTGTAATGGCCCAGCGCGAAGTTCGGGCTGAGGTCCACGGCGATCTGCAGTTCACTGACCGACTGGTCCTGGCTGCCGCGCAGCCACAGCGCCCGCCCCATCGCCCAATGCGCCGCCGGATCCCGGTCATCGGCGATCAGGCTTTGGCCGGCCGTTTCGAATGCCCGATCGATGGCGCCGCCCTGCTCGTCCCAGCGCTGAAACGCCGTCTGCCAATGCGTGAACGACAAGCCCGCGTAGGCCCGCGAAAACGTCGGATCCAGCCGCACCGCCAACTCGAAGAAATGCCGCGCCTGCTCGTTGTCGGTACGGTTGAACCGGTACATGTGCCACAGGCCGCGGTGATGCGCCTGCCACGCGTCCAGCGAATTGGGCGGCGTGAGGATCGCGCGGTTGCGCTCGGCGGCTTCAATTTCAATATCGACGGACGCCACGATCCGGTTGCCGATCTCGTCCAGCGCCAGCAGCGCGTCGTCATAGGGGTGGTCAAGGACATCCGCCCAGACGATGCGCGCCGTGCGCGAATCAACCAATTGCACGTCCACGGCAAGCCGCTGGCCGTGACGCCGCAGCGAGCCGCTGACGACGTAATCCACGTTGAGTGTGCGGCCCGCTTCCTCCGGTCCCACGCTGCGCTGATCCAGCGCAAACACCGTGCCCTGCGCGATGACGAACAGGCTGCGCAGCTTCGCCAGCCTCGCGATGACGTCAAAGGCCAATCCGTCCGCCAATCCGCCGCGTACGCCCGCCTGCGCGGACCGGTCCACAAACGGCATCACCGCGATGGAGGCGCGCCCGCGCCGGTCGGGCGGGGGGTCGGTAAGGCGGGAAGGAGGATCGGCTTCGGGTGGCGGCTGGCCCGTTGTGTCGGCCGCAAACGGCGCGGCGGTGTCCGTCGTGATCGTTGCTGCGGCCTCTCCAACCCGCGGCATCGCTTCCGATGTCCCGACCTGATCCGAGGCGGAGCTGGGGATCTGCCCTGACGCCTGCACGCCGCCCGCCCGTCGGGCGCGCACGTCGCGCCACGCCTCGCGCAGCAGCCGCCCGTCCAGTCCCTCGGCCTCAAACGCGCGCACGGCCGCAGCCAGATGCTCCTCGCCTTCGCGCCACTGCCCGCGCAGTCCCAGCGCGTCCAGCATCAGTTCATGCGCCTGCGAATCGAACGGCGCCAGTTGCAGCCATTTATCCAGGCAGGCGAAGCGTTCTTCCGCCCTCGCCGGCAGGCTCGCGGCCTGGTGCGCCAGCACGGCCGCATGGCACGCCCGCAGGCGCCGCCGCTGCGCGGTCAGCCAGCTATGGAAGAACGGGCTGCGGCCGATTTCCAGCCCTTCCAGGAAATCACCCTTGAACAGCGCCGACAGGGCGCGCAGCCTGTCTGGGCTTGCCTTGTCGATGCCCGCCTGCATCGCCGTGCCGATTTCGATGACATCCACGCGGCAATCGGACAGGTCCAGACGCACGGCGTCCTGCACCGTCTCGACCCGGCGCCGGCCCGGCTCGTCCAGGAGGCCGCGCGCCTTGCTCAGGCACCAGCGCAACTCACCGCGCGGATCGTTCGGAATGTCCCACAGCAATTCGCACAGGTGCGAGCGCATCACGGCATTCGGGGCCAGCGCAAGGTAGGCAATCAGCGCCCGCAGCTTGCGCGACGGCGGCAACGCCAGCGGGTCGCCGCCGCGGCTGATCGCCATCGGCCCCAGCATGCGCACGTGAATGCCCGCGCCGGTCGAATCCACGGCAGATTCCACGCCGGCTACCACGCTCGCCTCCACGCCCGGTTTTTATCGTTGTTTCCGGGGCGCACGGCACGCGAATTCCTTCGCGGCGCTGGTTGCACTACCCCGGCGCGCTGGCAATGGATGCCGTCGCGCACCCCACGCAATAACGGAGAATCACCATGTCCATTTCCTCCCTTGCCACCAGTGACGTGCGCGAAACCGCACAGCCCGACCTGGCCGCCTTGAAGACTCGCCAGCAGGGCACCTGGTCCTCCGGGGACTACGCCGTCGTCGGCACCACGCTGCAGATCGTGGGAGAACAGCTTTGCGAAGCCCTTGATGTCCGAGCCGGCCAGAAGGTGCTGGACGTTGCAGCCGGCAACGGCAACGCCACACTGGCCGCTGCCCGCCGCTGGTGCGACGTCACGTCGACCGACTACGTGCCCGCGCTGCTCAGCCGCGGCCGCGAACGCGCCGCCGCGGAACGCCTGAAGATCGAATTCCAGGAGGCCGACGCCGAGGCGCTGCCCTTCCCCGACGCGGCGTTCGACGTCGTCATGTCGACTTTCGGGGTGATGTTCACGGCCGACCAGGACAAGGCCGCGTCCGAACTGATGCGCGTGTGCAAGCACGGCGGCAAGATCGGCCTGGCCAACTGGACGCCCGACGGCTTCATCGGCCAGATCTTCAAGACCATCGGCAAGCACCTGCCCCCGCCCGCCGGCGTCAAGTCGCCCGCGCTGTGGGGCACCAAGGCGCGCATCGAAGAGATGTTCGGATCGCAAGCCGCGTCGATTCAGTGCGAACCGCGTCATTTCGTGTTCCGCTACCGTTCGCCCGAGCACTGGATGCAGGTCTTCAAGACCTACTACGGCCCGCTGCTCAAGGCCTTCGGCGCGCTGGAACCGGCGGCGCAGACGGCGCTGACGGCCGACATCACGGCGCAGATCCAACGCTTCAACCGCTCTGGCGATTCGGCGGTCGTGGTGCCCAGCGAGTACATGGAAATCGTGATCACCCGCCGGTGATCGCGCGGCGAGCCCCGCCTCGCAAGTGGCGGGGATGGCCTGGCGGTCGGCTGTGTGGTCCATGGCGCAACGCCTTCACGGCCGCCCACCGGCAAGCGCCGGGCAACCGTTGTTGAGGAACCATCGTTGAAGTAGGCAGCGGCGTACCCCGCCGCTGCCGCACTGGGTGCGAGCCCATAGCCGAAATAATACGCCCGCGATCCGCCGATTGGCGCAGATGCGGACGCTTGACCGATCCGACGTGTAGGACTGAATGAGGTGTCAGACACCGGCTCAAAACGTAGGACTGAATGAGGTGTCTGACACCCTGGGGAGACAGTCGTCGTGCCAAGGGCTTGCCTCAAGGGTGTCAGACACCGGGCCACATGAGACACCGCGGCCACATGAAGGGTGTCGATGAGGTGTCTGACACCAGCCCAAAACGTAGGACTGAATGAGGTGTCTGACACCCTGGGGAGACAGTCGTCGTGCCAAGGGCTTGCCTCAAGGGTGTCAGACACCGGGCCACATGAGACACCGCGGCCACATGAAGGGTGTCGATGAGGTGTCTGACACCAGCCCAAAACGTAGGACTGAATGAGGTGTCTGACACCCTGGGGAGATGGTCGTCGTGCCAAGGGCTTGCCTCAAGGGTGTCAGACACCGGGCCACATGCACGCCGCCGCCCCTACGGCAAGTTCTCCCGGAATATCACCTGGCTACGTGCCAGCTCCACCCCATTCATCGCGCTGCGCTTGTCCCGCAGGTTGCTGAAAATCCGAACGCAGCTCATCAGCGCTTCCATCGGGCTCTGCGTAATCACCGCGTCCATCGTGCCGTCGATCAGCAGCGACCGTGTATCCGGCGTCAGTCCATGCCCGATGAAAACAACCCGGTGCTGCTGCCCTGCCTCTTTCAGCGCGCGAGCCACGCCGTCTGACGCGCCGCCGATGTTGTAAATCCCGGCGAGCTGCGGATATTGCTCCAGCAGCTGCCGCGTCTGCTCGTAGTTGCGCTGCGCGTCGTCATACCCTTCGCGCAGGTCCACCACCTGCATCGCCTGAAACTGTTCGGCGTAGAGCTGCAGAAAACCGCTTTCCCGCTCTTCATGGGCGCGGTAATGCCGCGACCCCGCGATCAGCGCCACATGGGCCGCGCGTAAACCGATGAAGCGCGCGATCAGGTAGCCGGCCGTGCGCCCGGCGGCGCGGTTGTCCAATCCCACATACGCCGTGCGCGCGCTGTTGGCGATGTCCGAAATCACCGTCACTGTCGGCACGCCCTGTTGCGCCAGCGCGTTCACGGCTTCGCGGACCACGGGGTGCTCCAGCGCCATGAACGCAATCCCGTCGGCCCGCTTGCCATGCTTGACCAGCGCCTGCGCCAGCGCGTCGGGGTTGAAGCTCTCTACATATTCGACGTGGCACTTGGCATTGAGCGGCGCGAAGTGCTCGTGCGCGAAGCTGACCGTGTCGCCCAGCATGCGCAGGTAGCGGTTGCTGCCGCGCGGCAGCAGGAACACCAGCCGCATGGGCTCGGGCGCGGGGGCCGCGTACGCCTCGTCGTCCGGCAGGTAGTCCAGATCGATGGCGGCCTTGAAGACCTTTTGCGCCGTGGCCGGGCGCACGCCGGGCCGGCGGTTCAGCACGCGATCGGCCGTGGCGGTCGACACGCCGGCGCGGGCGGCCACATCCGCCAGCCGGGCCAGTCCACGAGAGGAAGCACTTTTATTCACATCAAAAACCATCATGAATAAGATTTGACGATGATAGCGCCTATTCACTATTGTCCACAGTGCCGCATGGCTCAGGCGGTTTTGTGGCACATCAAAAAACATCATAAGTAAGACAACGGAGACAACCATGAAGCTGCTTACTCGCCGCAGTGCCCTGCGCCGCCTTTGCGCGGTCCCCGCCCTTGCCGTCGCCGGCACCGGCTTTCCGCTGATCGCCCGCGCCGCCGATTACTCGCTCAAGTACGGCAACAACCTGCCGGTGACGCATCCGCTGAACATCCGCGCGCAGGAAGCGGCCGAACGCATCCTCAAGGAAAGCAACGGCCGCGTCGACATCAAGATCTTCCCGAACAATCAGCTGGGCGGCGACACCGACATGCTGGCGCAGGTGCGTTCCGGCGGCATCGACTTCTTCACGCCGTCCGCCCTGGTGATCGCCACACTGGTGCCGGTGGCCGCCATCAACGCCGTCGGCTTCGCGTTCAAGGACTACGACCAGGTCTGGAACGCCATGGACGGCGCGCTCGGCGCCCACGTGCGCGCCGCCATCGCGCAGCGCAAGCTCTACGCCTTTGAAAAGATGTGGGACAACGGTTTCCGCCAGACCACCAGCAGCAAGAGCCCGGTCAACACGGCCGCCGACATGGACGGCCTGAAGATCCGCGTGCCGGTGAGCTCGCTGCCGATCTCCATGTTCAAGGGCCTGGGCGCTGCGCCCGCCAGCCTGCAGTTCAGCGAGGTCTACTCGTCGCTGCAGACCAAGGTGGTGGACGCGCAGGAAAACCCGCTTCCCATCATCCAGGTCGCCAAGCTGTACGAAGTGCAGAAGTACTGCTCGCTGACCAAGCACATCTGGGACGGCTACTGGTTCATCGCCAACGGCCGCATGTGGGAAGGCCTGCCCGCCGACTTGAAGACGGTTGTGGCGCGCGGCATCAACGAAGCCGGCCTGGCCCAGCGCGAAGACATCAAGAAGCTCAACGCCTCGGTGCAGGCAGACCTTGAAGCCAAGGGTCTGGTGTTCAACCAGCCGTCCGCGGACAGCTTCCGCGAACAGCTGCGCACCGCGGGCTTCTACAAGGAATGGCAAGGCCGGTTCGGCAACGAGGCCTGGGGCTTGCTGGAGCAGTCCGTCGGCAAGCTGGCCTGAGGTCGCGCGTCATGTCCTCCCTGTCCGCTCCCCACGCCGCGGCGCCCGCGCTGCCGGCCAATCCCCTGCGCCGGGCGGCCGGCGCGCTCGACAGCGTGTTGGGCACCGTGGTCGAACACGTTGCCGCGGCCATCGTGCTGGTCGAGATCCTCGTCCTGTTTGCCGGCGTGGTGGCGCGCTACGCGTTCCACAGCCCGCTGGTCTGGTCCGACGAACTCGCCTCCATCCTGTTCCTCTGGCTGTCCATGCTGGGCGCCGTCGTGGCATTGCGGCGCGGCGAGCACATGCGCATGACCGCGCTGGTGAACAACGTCAGCCCCGCGCGGCGCGCGCAGCTTGAAACCGCGGCACTGGCGGCCTCGCTGGCCTTCCTGGTGCTGATCCTGGCGCCCGCCATCGAGTACGCGCATGAAGAGCACTTCATCATCACGCCCGCGCTGGAGCTCAGCAACGCCTGGCGCGCCGCGGCGATTCCGGTGGGCATGGGGCTGATGGGCATCATCGCGCTGCTGCGCCTGCTGCGCACGCAGCCGCTGCCGCAGGTCGCAATGGCGCTGGCTGGCGTGGCGGCGGTCGTCGGGCTCTTCTGGATGGCGCAGCCGATGTTCGCGGGCCTGGGCAAGCTGAATCTGGTGATTTTCTTCGTGGGCATCGTCGCCGCCACCGTGTTTTCGGGCGTGCCGATTGCCTTCTCGTTTGCGCTTGCCACGTTCTCGTACCTGGCGCTGACCACCAACACGCCGATGGTCGTCATGGTGGGCCGGCTGGACGAAGGCATGTCGCACCTGATGCTGCTGGCGGTGCCGCTCTTCATCTTCCTGGGCTCGCTGATCGAGATGACCGGCATGGCGCGCGCCATGATCCAGTTCCTGGCCAGCCTGCTCGGCCACGTGCGCGGCGGGTTGTCGTACGTGCTGATCGGCGCCATGTATCTGGTGTCGGGCATCTCGGGCTCGAAGATCGCCGACATGGCGGCCATCGCGCCGGTGCTGTTCCCGGAAATGAAAAAGCGCGGCGCCAAGCCCGGCGATCTGGTCGCCCTGCTGTCCGCCACCGGCGCGCAGACCGAAACGATTCCGCCATCCATCGTGCTGATCACCATCGGTTCGGTGACCGGCGTGTCGATCGCCGCGCTGTTCACGGGCGGCCTGCTGCCCGCCGTCGTGTTGGGTCTGGCCCTGTGCGCCGTGGTCTGGTGGCGCTACCGCAAGGAAGACCTGAGCCTCGTCCAGCGCTTCACCTTCAAGGAGATCGGTCGCTTCTTCATGATCGCGCTGCCCGCCGTGGCCCTGCCCTTCGTGATCCGCGCCGCCGTCGTCGAAGGCGTGGCGACCGCCACCGAGGTCTCCACCATCGGCATTGTGTACTCCGTCGTCGTGGGCCTTGTGATCTACCGCTGCTTCGACTGGGCGCGTGTGAAGCCCATGCTCATCGAGACCGCCTCCCTGTCCGGCGCCATCATGCTGATCGTGGGCTGCGCCACCGCCATGGCATGGGCGCTGACGCAATCCGGATTCTCGGGCGACTTGGCCAAGCTGATGGCGGGCATGCCCGGCGGCAGCTACGGCTTCCTGGCTGTCTCCATCGTGGCCTTCATCATCCTGGGTAGTGTGCTGGAAGGCATTCCCGCCATCGTGCTGTTCGGTCCGCTGCTGTTCCCGATCGCAGTGCAGGCCGGCGTGCACGAGGTCCACTACGCCATGGTCGTGATCTTCGCGATGGGCATTGGCCTGTTCGCACCGCCCTTCGGCGTCGGCTACTACGGCGCCTGCGCGATCAGCCGGGTCGATCCCAACGAGGGCATCCGCCCGATCTGGGGCTACATCGGCGCGCTGCTGATCGGTCTGATCGTCGTGGCCGCCTTCCCCTGGTTCTCCATCGGTTTCCTGTGACGCGACGCGGCCCCTTGCGGGCCGCGCCCTTCCCGTCTCTCAGCCACCCTTCTTAAAAAGATCCAACATGAGTCGTTTCCTGGGCGAGATCCGCCAACTCGGTTATGTCGTGCACGACATCGAAGCCGCCATGGACTACTGGAGCACCAAGCTCGGCGTGGGCCCCTGGTACTACAACCCGCACGTGCCCATCGTCAATTACCAATACGATGGCGAACGCCACGAGCCGCACAACTCCGTCGCCCTGGCCAACTCCGGCTATGTGCAGGTCGAACTGATCCAGACCCGCAACGACGTGCCCTCCATGTACCGCGACTTCCTGCAAGCCGGCCGCACCGGCCTGCAACACGTCGCCTACTGGACCGAAAGCTACGACGCCGACCTCGAGCGCCTGCTGGCGCAGGGCTTCAAGCCCAAGATGAGCGGTGAAGTCGGCGAGAAAGGCCGCTTCATCTACTTCGACACCGAATACCACCCCGGCACCGTCATCGAGCTCTCCGAAGTGGCCGGCCCCAAGGGCCGCCTCTTCGACCTGATCCGCGAAAGCTCGGTGAACTGGGACGGCAAGGACCCGGTCCGCGCCTTCCCCGACCTGAGCCGCCTCTGATACGCCCCTGCCGCACACCGCCACCATGAATTCCCAATCGTTTACCGCCACCTACCTGATTGAAACCCCCGTCGACCCCGCCAAGGTTGCGGAGGTCATGGCCGGCGAGCAGTCCTGCGGCACGTTCACGCGCGTTCAGGGCGAAACGGACGAGCTGCGCGCCCGCGCACGCGCCCGCATCGAATCCATCGAAACGCTGGAAACGGTCGGCACGCCCAGCCTGCCCAACGCCTACCTCGCGCGCCAGCCGGGCGGCATGCCCGCCAAGTTCCAGCGCGCGCGGATTCGCATCGCGTTTCCCGTCGCCAACGTGGGCGCCAACCTGCCCACGCTGGCCGCCACCGTCGGCGGCAATCTGTACGACCTGGGCGAAGTCACCGGCCTGCGGCTCGAAAGCATGGAGCTGCCCGCCAACTACCGCGCCCAGTTCGACCTGCCGCAAGTCGGCATCGCCGGCACACGCGCACTGACCGGCGTGGACAAGGGCCCGCTGGTCGGCACCATCATCAAGCCCAACGTCGGCCTCTCGCCCGAACAGACCGCGCATCTGGTGGCGCAGCTGTGCGCGGCCGGCGTGGACTTCATCAAGGACGATGAGGTGTGCGCCAACCCGGCCCACGCCCCGCTCGCCCAGCGCGTGGCCGCGGTCATGGCCGTCGTGCGCGCGCACCGCGAACGCACCGGCCGCAACGTGATGGTCGCGTTCAACATTACCGACGAGACCGACGCCATGCGCCGCCACGCCGACCTGATTGAACGTGAGCGCGGCACCTGCGTCATGGCCAGCCTGAACTGGTGCGGCTACTCGGCCATCCAGACCCTGCGGCGCAGCACGCCGCTGGCGCTGCACGGTCACCGCAATGGCTTCGGCGCGCTGTCGCGCCATCCGCTGCTGGGCATGGGCTTTCAGGCGTACCAGACGCTGTGGCGGCTGGCCGGCGTGGACCACATGCACGTGCATGGGTTGCAAGGCAAGTTCTCGCAGGAGGACAGCGAAGTCGTGGATTCGGCCCGCGATTGCCTCGCGTCGCTGACGCCGGGGATCGACGACGCCGTCATGCCTGCTTTCTCGTCTGGTCAATGGGCCGGGACGGTGCCTGCCACGTGGGCCGCCGTGCGCAGCGACGATCTGCTGTTCATGTCCGGCGGCGGCATCCTGGCGCACCCGGACGGTCCTGCGGCGGGTGTGCAGAGCATCCGGCAAGCGTGGCACGCCGTGCGCGACAACCAGCGCCTGGAAGACTACGCCCGCAACGCGCCCGAACTGCAGCGCGCGCTGGAATTTTTTGGAAGCCGCGCATGATTGGCGGCACCGCGCCGCAGGTCTGTTGGTATGGCGACGACTTCACCGGCGCCACTGACACGTTGGCCGAGGTCGCCCGGGCGGGCCTGCGCAGCCTGCTGTTTTTAGGCGTGCCGTCTTCTGCGCAACTGGAGCGTGCCGGCCCGCTGGACGCCATCGGCATCGCCGGCGCCGCGCGTGGCATGACGCCTGCGGAGATGGAGCCCGAACTGGACGCCGTGGGCCGGTTCATGGCAAGCACCGGTGCACGCGTGCTGCACTACAAATGCTGTTCCACCTTCGACAGCGCGCCGCATGTTGGCAGCATCGGCGCCGCCGTCCGCACGCTGCGGCGCCACCTGCCCAATCCGCTGGTGCCCATCGTCGGCGGACAGCCCAGCATCGGGCGCTATTGCAGCTTCTCCCAACTCTTTGCGCGCGCGGGCGCCGCGCCGGAGATCCACCGCATCGACCGCCATCCGGTCATGAGCGTGCATCCGGTTACGCCGATGCACGAGGCCGACCTGCGGCTGCACCTTCACGCGCAGGGGCTCTCCAGCATCCACGCCGTGCCGCACATTGCCTATCCGCCGGCCGCCGACAAGCCCGCGCTCGACGCGTGGATCGACCACGTGATCGATACCATCGACGGTCCCCTTCTGCTGGACCTGGTGGATGAATCGCAGCTAGCCATCATCGGCCGTCTGATCCGCCGCGCGGCGGCGCGCGCGCCGCTCCTGGCCGTGGGGCCGAGCAGCGTGCAGCAGGCGCTGGCCCGCGCCACCACGCCCGCCCCCGGACACGGCACGCAAGCGGCGCCCCTGGGCCTCGCAGACGGACCCGTGCTGGTGGTGGCGGGCAGCCTGTCGCCGGTCACCGCGCGGCAGATCGCTGCCTGCGAGCATTACGTCCGGCAGCCGCTGCAGGTCGATCGGCTGCGAACGGATGCCGCCTACGCGGCCGAGCAGGCGCAATTCGCGGCCGCCACGCTGGCCCGGGGCCGCAACGTGCTCGCGCACACGGACAAGCCGCCCGGCCCGGTGAGTGCGCAAGACACCGCCGCCACCGCCCGCGCCACCGGCCGCCTCGTGGCGGACATCGTGCACGCCAGCGGTCAGGCCGGCAGGCGCCTGGCGCGCATCGGCATCGCCGGCGGCGACACCTCCAGCCAGGCCACGCTGGCGCTGGGGTTGTGGGGGTTGGCATTCAGATGCGTGCTGGCGCCGGGCGTCACCGTCAGCGTCGCCCGCAGCGACGATCCCCTGACCGACGGCATCGAGCTGATGCTCAAGGGCGGGCAGATGGGCGGGGACCGGTTGTTTGATCAGTTGGCCACAGGGAACGGCTGAGACGCCTGCGGTCGTTAGCGACCATGCCAATACCGTCCCGCTCGCTCCCGCTGTGCCCACACTTCCAACCCATCGGGTCCCGATTCCGCCCTCACCGCGCCGTCCCGATCGCTGCGCCAGAACTTGCCCCCCGCGCGCATCCAACGCAGTTCCACCGCCCGCGCCGGATGCTTGAACCGATTCAGGTGTCCCGCCTGCGCAATGACGTGCTTGGCCTGCGCTGCCGCCACCAGTTCACGGCTGGACGATGAAGACGAACCGTGATGCGGCGCCAGGACGACGTCAGCATCCGCCAGCCCCAGCGCGACCAGCGCCCTCTCTTGTGCCACGCCCACATCTCCGGTCAACAACAGGGAATGGTCCTTACCCTCCACACGAAGCACGCAACTATCAGCATTGCGGTCATCCGCCTTGCCACTGCGTTCCGAAGGCCCCGGATGCAGGAAAGTGAACACCACCCCATCCGCCTCCCACCGCCCTCCCCGTTCGCACCGCTCCATCTCATCAGGCAAGACCGGCTGCGCATTGCCCACGTCCGGCCACATGCGGGCGTCCCGCCGCACGTAGGCCGGCAGATCGAACGACGTATAACTTCGCCGCACCGGCACCGCCGCCAGCACCGCGCGCGTGCCGCCGACATGATCCATATCGGCATGCGACAGCACCAACACATCCAGCCGTCCGATCCCCCGCGACTGCAAGAATGGCGCGACGACGCGTTCGCCCGCGTCGCTGCCGCCGTAGCTGCGCGGCCCGGCATCGAACAGCAACGATTGGCTGGCCGTTTCCACCAGGATCGCGCTGCCCTGTCCCACGTCCATCGCGCTCATGCGCCAATAGCCGGGTTCCGGCTTGTCCGGCCGCCAGAACAGCAATGGCAGCATGCAGGCCCATCCCAGATGACGCCCCGGCCAGCCGCGCGCCTGCAGCGCCCACGCCATGCCCGCGACCGCCAACAGCAGCCACATCCAGCCGGCCGCCGCAACCGGCACGCTGGCCCAGCTTGCGTTGCCCACCCATGCCACCGGCACCATGGTGAGGTCGAAGGTGCCCAGCCCTGCCTGCCCCGCCCACGCCGCCAACGTCTCCGCCCCGGGCAGGCAGGACAGCGCCGCGCACAGCAGCGCCAGCGGCGTCACGATGAACGTCACGACCGGTATCGCCACCGCATTCGCCAAAGGCGAGCCCAACGAGACTTGATGCACCAGAAAAGCCAGCAACGGCATCAGCCCCACGGTCACCATCCATTGCACGCGCACCGCCTGCCCCAGCCGCGCCGCGCAGCGCGCGCGCCAACCGGCATCGATATCAATCGGCGCGGCGGCAATACGCAACAGCACCGCCACCGCGCCGAACGACAACCAGAAGCCGGCGGACACAGGCGCCCACGGGTCCAGCGCCACGACGGCAGCCGCCGCGCACGCCAGGACGCGGCCGCCCGACAACGGCAACCTCGACAACGCCGCCGCCAGCACCACCAACAACATGAAGAACGTGCGGCGCGCAGGCACGCCCCAGCCGGCAAGCAGGCAGTACAGCAGCGCGACCATCGCGGCTACCGCCCCGCCCGCGATACGCGCGGGAACACGCTCAGCCAGTCCCACGCCGCGCCAGCGCAATCGTCGCCATAGCGCCGAGGCGAGCAGACCGCCAATGCCCGCGATCGACGTCACGTGCATCCCGCTGATCGACACCAGATGCGTAATGCCGCTGCGGTTGAAGATCCGCCAGTCGTCGCGCGACACACCGGCCTGGTCCCCGATCGCCAACGCAATCAACACCGGTGCATAGCGATGCTCGCCCAGCGCAGCACGCATGCCTTCGCGCACGTGGTGCCGCGCGCGTTCAATCGCGATGCCAGGCGACGCCCATGGCCGGTCGTCCAGCAGCACGGGTTGTCCGCGCACGGTTCCCGTCGCGCGAATACCTTGGGCAAACATGCGCCCCTCCGTATCCGGCCCTGCGGGATTGAGCAGGCCATGCGGTCTGCGCAACACCAAAGCCATGCGCCACACCTGACCGGGCAGCACCAGCGGCACGGTCTGATTGGCGCCGGCCCCGGCCTGCCACGTGACCTGGATATGCGAGGGAATACCGGGGCGCGCGGGCGAATCAAGCTCCGCCAGGAACCGCAGCCGGTTCGCGTCGCCATCGGGCAATCCCACCACACGCAACACCAGCCGCGAGACCTGATCCTGGTGCTCGTCGGCCAGCGTGTCGTCCAGGCGGTGCTGGGCTTGCAGGGCCGCGTTGAAAAGCCCGGCGCAGGATCCCAGCGCCAAGGCGGCAAGCACACGCAAGCAAGGATGCCGAACGAGCGCCCATGCGGCGCAGAAAGCCGCGCCGGCGGCAACGAGCAGCCACAGCACAAACGCACCGGGCAAGCACGGCGACATCTGCACCAGCCCCGCACCGGCCACGAACGCGAGGCAGAATGATCGGCCCGTAATCGCCTTCTCCTGAAAAGAGAAAGCGTAGGACGCCACACAATCGGCGGACGAGCCAGTGAACGGATTGATCCACCTCGGCTAACCGCCATTGTCCGGGCGCGCGAAGTACAGTAGCGCCAAATCAGCCCAAACCCGTCACCCGCTTACCGCCCCGTATGAAAGGCACCCGCAACTCCCTATCCTCCCTGCGCATCTTCCTGACCGCCGCCGAAACCCTGAATTTCAGCCGCGCCGGCGAAGCGCTGAACCTGACCCAAAGCGCGGTCAGCAAACACGTTGCAGCGCTGGAGGACAGATTAGGCACGGCCCTCTTCAAACGCATGCCCGCCGGCTTGCGGCTGACCTACGCCGGCGCCCTGTATCTGGAACGCATCAGCGCCGCGGTGCGCCTCATCGACGAAGCCGACGCGCTGGTCGCCAATCCCGCCTCGCGCGTTGCCCTGAATGTGGCGGTATCGCCGTCCTTTGCGCAGTTTTTCCTGCTGCCCAGGTTGTCCGAGTTCTTCGAACTGCACCCCGAGATCCGCGTCAACATCCGTCCTCGCCTGCTGCATGCGCGCGACCGCTCGGAACGGTTCGACGCGGAGATCCAGCTCCATACAGGCTATGTGTCCGGCATGAGCGCTCAGTATCTCTGCGGCCGTGAGATGACGCTGGTCGCGGCGCCGTCTCTGCTGGAACGCCATCCCGTGAAGTCGGTGGATGACATCGCCCAATTGCCGCTCCTTAAGCGTGCCCAGCGCGGTTACGGCTGGGACGAATGGCGAGCCGACGTCGCTCCGCTGTGGTCCGGCCCTGCCGCCACCGCGCCAGAGTACGAAGGCTTTTCCATTCTGCTGCCTGCCGTGCTGAACGGATTGGGTGCGGGCATCATGCCGTTGTGCATGGTGCTGGACCATTTGGAATCCGGACAGTTGGTGCGGCCGTTCAAAGAGACGGTGGAAGGCCGTTATGGCTATCACCTGATGCAGCCTCGGCCCAACGTCGGCGGGCCGTACAGTCAGGCGTTTTGCGACTGGGTCATCGCCCAAGGCCAGGCGCTGAATATTCGAACGCGTCGCTACGCGGGAATGGCGTAAAGACCAGCGCAACCGGCCAGTCAACCTTCTCGCACCCGAAAGGGCGCGTTATAGGTATTCCAATTCGGAATATCCCATGCGCATACTTCCTTTGCCCGTGGAAAATGCAGCCGCCACAATGACGTGAATTATTCATGGATCACCATAAAAATCATGTTCAAGTGGAAAAAACTGCTGGCCGCCGTCGCCATCCCCACGGCCCTGGCCGCCGCACAAACAGCGTCCGCCGCCTATCCCGATAAACCCGTCAAGATTGTCGTGCCGTACTCGGCGGGAGGCAGCTCGGATGTGGTCGCCCGCGCCATCAGCGACCAATTGAGCGCGCAGCTGGGCCAGTCCGTCGTTGTTGAAAACCGCGCCGGCGCAGGCTCGATGCTGGGAACCGCCTATGTGGCCACCGAAGCGCCCGATGGCTATACGCTGCTGCTGGCCGACGTGCCCTTCACCATCGTGCCGGCGCTGTACAAGGACCGCGTGAAGTACGACGCCAAAAAGGACTTTGCGCCGATCACGCTGCTGGGCCTGTCGCCCATGTACCTGTTCGTGAATCCCGGGTTCGAGGCGCAGGACGTCCCGGCGCTGGTGAAGACCGCCGCCGGCAAGCCGGACACCGTCTCCATCGGCTCGGGCGGCAACGGCTCGCTGACCCATCTGATGGCCGAGCTGTTCATGCAGAACACCAAGACCAAGCTCGCGCACATCCCCTACAAGGGCGCATCCGCATCCGTCAATGACCTGGCTGGCCGTCAAATCGATACCAGCTTCACCACCATGGCCTCGGCCGTTGCCCTGTTCCAGAGCGGCAAGATCAAGCCGATCGCCGTGTCCTCGCCCGCACGCCAGGCCGACACGCCGAATGTGCCGACGTTTCAGGAACTCGGCTATCCGGGATTGACGGTGCAAAGCTGGTGGGGACTCGTCGCGCCGGCCGGAACGCCTGAGCCCGTGCGCCAGAAGCTGTCGGAAGCCATGGCCAAGGTCATGCAGTCCGATCCCGTCAAGCAACGGCTGGCGAGTGTCGGCATGAATCTTCCGCCGGATACCAGCGCCAACGCGCTGAACGCGTTGCTGGCGCAGGACTTTGCGCGCTGGGCCGACCTGGTGCAACGCGCCAACATCACCTTCGAATAACAACGTTGCAGCGCCGCGCGGCACGCGCGCGGCGCCGGAGACATCCACAATGACGACACCCTGGCAACAGGCGGCCGCTGACGACGCGGCCCTGATGAGCGATTTTCAGACCATTTGCCGCTTTGGCGGACGGCTGTCCGGCTCCGGGCAGGACGAGGCGGCCATGGACTGGGCGCTGGACCGTCTTCGCGAAATCGGGTCCGACGTGCGGCGCGTGCCGGTGCCCTACGACGGGTGGCGCTGCCTCTCCAGCAATCTGACCCTGCTGGGCGACACGCCCATGGCGTTGGAATGCGTTCCCCTGCTGCGCTCCGCGTCTACTGACGGCGAGGGGCTGGAAGGCGTGATCCTGGATCTGGGCGCGGGCCGGCCGGAAGACTTTGAACGTGCCGGCGAATCCGTGCGCGGAAAAGTCGTGCTCGTGCGCCATGAGTACCCGTTCTCGCAAACGCACGTGCACCGCCGCCGCAAGTACGACATGGCGGTGGCGCAAGGGGCGGCCGCCTTCCTCATCGCCAATCCGCTGCCCGGCGCCGGCCCCTTGTCCGGTTCCTCTGGCCGTCCCCGTGACGGTGCGGGTATCCCCGCGGCGTACATCGGCCACGAAGCGGCATTGGCGTTGACGGCAGCCGCTGACGCGCGCGTGCGCTTGCATATCCGGGGAGAAGAATTGCGGGATTCGATGGCCTGCGCCGGAGTTCTGGACTTGCCTGGCGGCCGGGAAAGCCGGATCGTGATCAGCGCCCACATGGACGGCCATGATCTGGGCCAAAGCGCGCTGGACAATGCCACGGGCGTTGCCGTCGCGCTGGCTGCGGCCCGGCTGCTCGCCAAGCACTTGGGTCCGGACACCCCGGGCCTGCGCATCTGCTTCTTCACAGCCGAGGAATGGGCGCTGGCCGGGTCGGCCCGCTATCTGGCCGACATGCCCACTGCAGAACGCCAGCGCCTGAAGCTCGACATCAATCTGGACACGGTGGCAGGTGACGACACCCTTTGCGCGCTGATCAGCGATTATCCGGCGCTGGCGGGCGTGGTCGACGACACGGCCGCGCGCGCGGGCGTGCCGGTGTCGCACTGGCTGCCCTTCATGCCGAACTCCGATCACGCCAACTTCGCCAGGCATGGCATCCCCGCCCTGCGGCTGGTGGCCGGCTTCGAGAAACCCGATTCGCGCGTGCGCCATATCCTGTCGCGCGGCGACGTGCCGGACATCATTCTGGAAGACGAAATGCGCAATGCCCTGGCGGTCACGTGCGCGATGGCATCGCTGGCGCTGGAAATGACGGATCAGGCGCTGGATGCACTGAAAGCCGGCTCGAACTGCCCGCGCGTCTGACGCGTAAAAGACAATCACCCAGGCCATTGCCCAGCCAGGCACGCCACTTGCTGAGTCTCCAATTCTCAGGCGGCCCACGCCGCCTGTTCCTTCCAAACCAAGGAGACCAACATGGCCGAACATGTAATCAAGGTGCTGAACAATCTGATCGAAACGTCGAAGAACGGCGAAAAGGGCTTTGCCGCGGCGGCTGAAGACGCGAAGGCGCCCGAGATGCAGGAACTGTTTCGCAACCGTTCGCGCGACTGCGCAGCCGGCGCCACGGAGTTGCAGACCCTGGTGACGCAACTGGGCGGCGAGCCCGAGGACAGCGGCACGGTGGCCGGCGCCATGCATCGTGGCTGGACGAACATCAAGGCGGCGGTATCCAGCCGCACCGACCTGACGCTGCTCGAGGAATGCGAGAAAGGCGAGGACGTGGCCAAGGCGGACTACGAAAAGGCGCTCAAGGAAACGCTGCCTGACAACGTGCGCGCAGTTGTCGAGCGCCAGTATCAAGGCGTGCTGCGCAACCACGACCAGATCCGCGATCTGCGTAACCGCTACCGCGCGTCGACGTAAGCACGTCAAGCTGCAATACGCGTTGTATTGAAACCGCCCGCCCGCCGCACCATGCGCCGGGCGGGCGTTGTGTTGCAGTGGCCTTCGAATGCGCAAAAGTACGGTGTCAAAAATTCCCCGGCGCATAACGTGAATTTTCTTCAATCTGCCCGCAAACCCAATTCACGCTATATCGCCTATAAACCCGGGTCCGCTTTTTACGCCTTTTCCGTCCGGAGTCCGCATGTCCATCCTGTTGCCCACCACGCTCGTCGGTTCATATGCCCAGCCCGACTGGCTGATTGATCGCAAGCGTCTTGGCGATCGCTTTCCGCCGCGGGTGCGCGCCAAGGAACTGTGGCGCGTCGCGCCGGAGTGGCTGGAGCAGGCGCAGGACGACGCCACGCTGCTCGCGATCCGCGACCAGGAAAACGCGGGCATCGACATCATCACGGACGGGGAAGTTCGCCGTGAAAGCTATTCCAATCGCTTTGCCACGGCGCTCGAAGGTGTTGATCTCGACAACCCGGGCGAGGCCCTGGACCGCAGCGGCCACCCCAATCCCGTGCCGCGCGTCGTGGGCAAGATCCGCCGCAAGCACGCCGTGCAGGTGCGCGACGTGCAATTCCTGCGCGTGAACACGGACCGCCAGATCAAGATCACGGTGCCGGGCCCCTTCACCATGGCGCAGCAGGCCCAGAACGATTTCTACAAGTCGGAGGCCGAAATGGCCTACGACTATGCGCAAGCCGTCAACGAAGAGATCCGTGACCTGTTCGCCGCCGGCGCCGACGTGGTGCAGATCGACGAGCCCTACATGCAGGCGCGCCCCGAGAAGGCCCGTGAGTACGGCGTCGAGGTGCTGAACCGCGCCCTCGAAGGCGTGACGGGCCGCACCGCGGTGCACATCTGCTTCGGCTACGCCGCCGTGATCCACGCGCGTCCGAACGGCTACTCGTTCCTGCCCGAGTTGTGCGGGTGCTCGGCGCACCAGATCTCGATCGAGACCGCGCAATCGAATCTGGACTGCACCGTGCTGGACAGCCTGTCCAACAAGGAAATCATGCTGGGCGTGCTGGACCTGTCCACCAATGAGATCGAGCATCCCGAGGTGGTCGCTGCCCGCATCCGCCGTGCGTTGCCGCACGTGTCGCCCGAGCGCCTGATCATCGCGCCCGATTGCGGCCTGAAGTATCTGCCGCGCGACGTGGCCTACGGCAAGATGAAGGCCATGGTCGAAGGCGCCGCGATCGTGCGCGCCGAACTGGCCGAACGCGCCTGACCGCCCGCCGCTGCCCCAGGTGACCTCCATGTTGCGCAAACTGATCGCCCTTTCGTTCTCGCTGCTCGCGCCGCTGGCTGCCGCGCAGGATTTTCCGACGCACCCAATCACGATCGTGGTGCCGGTGCCGCCGGGCGGCATCGTGGATCTGGCCGCGCGCCTGGCGGGCGAGCCGCTTGCCACCGGCCTGGGCCAGCCCACCGTCATCGACAACCGCGCGGGCGCCAGCGGCAACATTGCGTATGGCGTCGTGGCGGGCGCGCGTCCCGACGGCTATACGCTCCTGGCCTCTTATTCGATGTACCACGCGGGCAATCCGTCGATGTTCACCGGCTTGCGCTGGAGCGCCGAGTCGTTCAAACCGGTCGGCATGATCGCCGTGTCTCCGCACGTGGTGACGGTGCATCCGTCGCTGCCGGTGCACAACCTGAAGGAACTGGTCGCCTACGCCAAGGCGCATCCGGGCGAAATCAACTACGCCTCGCAGGGCAGCGGTTCCGTGCCGCATGTGGGCACGGAACTCTTCAAGCAGATGACGGGGACCGATATGGTTCACGTGCCGTACAAGGGTTCCGGCCCGGCCATCCAGGACGTGCTGTCCGGCCGCGTGCAGCTCTTCGTGACCACGCCGCCGTCGGTGATCGGCCACGTGCAGATGGGCAAGTTGCGCGCGATTGCCATCGCCGGGGCGGCGCGCCATCCGATGATTCCGGACGTGCCGACCGCCGCCGAACAGGGCTACCCCGGGTTCGAGCTGGACGCGTGGGTATCGCTGTTCGCGCCGGCAGGCACGCCCGACGCCGTGGTGCGGAAGATCAGCGCCGCGCTGGAGGCGGGACTGAAGAAGCCCGAGCTCATCAAGACCGCCAATGAAGCGGGCGTGCGGGCGAACTACCAGAATCCCGAGGAACTGGGCCGCACCGTCGCGCAGGATACGGCGCATTGGTCGCAGGTGATCAAGTCGGCCAATATCACGGTGAATTGAGACGCCGCCTGCCTGCATGGCCATCAGGGCGCCGGCGCGGGATGCGGCCGGCGCGCGGCTGCGCCTTTATCGCATCAGTTCGGCATAGACCTGCTTGAACAAGGCGAAGCGCTCTTTCAGCCCCACCAACCCGCCATTTATCCGCCGCGTGATCCTGGCGAAATCCTCCAGGTCATCGTCATGCGTGCGGTCGTCCGCCAGCTCGTTCAGCCCGCGCGACTGCCAATACCACCCGGCGCTCAGCGCAGCCCATTTCGGGTCGGACAGTAATTCGGGCGTCTCAAGCAAATTGACGCCCATGGCGTCGCCAGCCGAGTCGTAATTGCTGCGCCCGGTCAGCTGGATGATGCCGCGTCCGCGATACCGGAATCCGTCGTTGCTTTGCGCATCACCATTACCCATCCGGTTCGCATAAACCAGATTTGCAAGTCCTTGCGGATTGTTCACATACGGCATGGCCGACGCCTCATTGGGAAATCGCTTTGGCCACACCTTGGTCAACCGCGAGGCCGTCGAGTAATTGAGGTTTTCCTCGATCCGGTTGTATTGGCCGGATTCATAGCCCGTCTGCGCCAGAAAGCTTGCGATGCGATCCGGAGTTTCGATTTCGTATTTCTGAAATGCGGGCGCCAACGCATCGGCCCACACGGCGGGCGTTTTGCAGCTGGGAAATATACGTTGGATTTGTTCGGCACTCAGCATGGAGGCACCTCTTTTGCTGGCGGGGCCAATGATTGTGATCCAGCCCGCACAACCGCCAATACCTCAAATTGAGTATGCGCCCGCGCAGCATTTGCGGCGTGGCGGAGCCATGGACGATTCAATCAAGTTGTGACACACTCAGATATTTTTGGATACGTTCTAACTTTTCCATTAACAACTGACACCCACGACCATGAATCGATCGACCAAGAATAAGCTGAAACTGGCAGTTGCCTGCGCCGCCGTCCTGGCAGCGACGGGATGCGCGAATGTTCCGCTGGCTTCGCAAGAAAACAACCAGAAGGCCAAAACGTTTGCGGCGCCGGACGAAGGTAAATCCGGCTTGTACGTGTATCGGGACAGCTTCGTGGGCAAGGCGTTGAAGAAAGACGTGTATATCGATGGAAACTGCCTGGGCGAAACCGCCGACAGAGTCTTCTTCTATACCCAGGTCCAGGGCGACCAGCAGCACAAGGTGTCGACGGAATCCGAGTTTTCTCCGAACGATCTGCTGCTGACCATGCAAGCCGGAAAGAATTATTTTGTCCGCCAGTTCATCAAGATGGGCGTATTTGTGGGCGGCGCCGGCGTTGAAGAGGTGTCCGAAGAAGAAGGCAAGCGGGTAATCTCCAAACCCGAAGTGAAGCTGGCCGCCGAAGGCCAGTGCGGCTGATCATTCGCGCATTCCGCCGCAGGGCCCAAGCACGGGTCGGCGGCGGGAACTTGACACCTCTGCGCCCCCCCGGGAACATACGGCACCGATCCGGGGAGCTTCGCGTCCCCGGCCCAAACCCCGCCCGGCATGACGCATTCCGACATCACTTCCCTCGCCCAACAATCCCAGGACCTCCTCGCCGCTGTCCGCCGTGACGCGCCGTTGGTGCAGTGCCTGACCAATTTCGTCTCCATGAATTACGCGGCCAACGCGGTGCTTGCGATCGGCGCGTCCCCCGCCATGGTGCACGCCGAAGAAGAGGCGCCGGAGTTCGCGCGCTTTGCCGGTGCGGTGGTCGTCAACATCGGCACGTTATCGTCGCCCTGGCTGCGCAGCATGCTGCTGACCGCGCAAGCCGCGGCAGAAGCCGGCACGCCCTGGGTCCTGGATCCGGTGGCGCATCACGCCACCGCTTTTCGCCGCGACGCCATCCAGCGGCTGCTGGACCTTGAACCGGCCATCATCCGGGGCAACGCATCGGAGATCATCGCCTTGGCCGGCGGCCACAGCGCCGGCAAAGGCGTGGACGCCCGCGACGCCGTGGCGCAGGCCGAGCAGTCTGCCCACGACATCGCCGCGCGCCGCAAGACCGTGGTAGCCGTCACCGGCGAGGTCGATTACGTCACGGACGGCACCCGCGCCGTGCGCATTGCGGGCGGTTCGCCGCTGATGCCACGCGTGACCGCCACCGGCTGCGCGCTTAGCGCGGTGGTCGGCGCCTTTGCCGCCGTGTCGAAAAACGATGCGTATGCCGCGGCCGTGGCCGCCCTGTCCTGCTTCGGCATCGCGGGCCAGCACGCGGCGGAGCATGCCGACGGGCCCGGCTCGTTCGCGTGGCGATTCCTGGACGCGTTGGCGGCGCTGGACGCGGATTGCCTGACCCGCGAGTCCCCGCTGCGTTGATTTGCCCCCGTGCATGTCACGGGTAGGTCACACACCGTCCCCAAAATTCTTTCCTTCAACACGGAGGAAAGACGGTGAAGCCACACGTACGCAAGATCTTTGCAGTGACCGCCAGCTTTGCGCTGGTGGCCGGCCTGTCCGCCTGCGGCGGCGATGACGATGACGATGACACCGCCGCGCCCGAGACCCCGCCGCAGGCCAGCGTGCCGCAAGGCACCACGCTGGACGTTGCGATTCTCGGCACCACGGACCTGCACGCCAATGTGCTGGGCTACGACTACTACAAGCTTGCCGAAGACAAGAGCTACGGCATGGACCGCACGGCCACGCTGATCGCCAATGCGCGCAAGCAGTATCCGAACACGCTGCTGCTCGACAACGGCGACACCGTGCAAGGCACGGCACTGTCGGACTACCAGGCGCTGGTGTCGCCGGTGCAGTGTTCCGACATGATCGCGATCTACAAACAGATGAAGCTGCTGTCGTACGACGCGGCCACGATGGGCAACCACGAGTTCAACTACGGCCTGCCCTATCTGTCGCAGATCACCAACGTGGATTTCGGGCTGGCCGGCATCGGCAAGGGCACGGCGCAGACCAACCCCGCGGGCGCCAAGGATTGCGCGGCCCCGGCGTTCCCGTTCGTGTCGGCCAACGTCGTGTCGGCAGCCTCCAAGCAGCCGATCTTCAAGCCTTATGTCCTGCTTGAAAAAACCTTCACGGCCACGGACAGCACGGGCAAGTCCATCGACGTACCGCTCAAGGTAGGCGTGATCGGTTTTGCGCCGCCGCCCATCATGCAATGGGACAAGGCGAATCTGGAAGGCCACGTGGAAGTCACCGGCTGGAAGGAAACCGCGGCGCGCTACGTGCCCGAAATGAGGGCGGCGGGCGCGGACCTGGTCGTGGCGCTGGCGCACGGCGGCATCGACCTGGCCACGGCCTATAGCCCGGACATGGAAAACGGCGCGGGCTATCTGAGCCAGGTGCCGGGCATCGACGCGCTCATCACGGGCCACCAGCATCTGCTCTTTCCCGACACCAATGCCAAATCGCAGTTCGCCGGGCAGCCGGGCGTCGAACTGGAAAAGGGTTTGATCAATGGCGTACCGACCGTGCAGGCCGGCCAATGGGGCAACAACCTCGGCCAGATCACTTTGACGCTGTCGTATGACCAGGGCTGGAAGGTGCAGAAGGAGGCGACGCAGGTGCAGCGCATCTCCACGCGCCTGACCGCGCAAAGCGGCTCGACGCCGGCAACCTATGTGGCGCCGGACGCGGCCGCGCAGCAACTGGTGCAGGCCGAGCACGCCGCGACGATCGACTACGTCAAGACGCCGATCGGCCAGAGCCAGTTCGACATGGCCACGTACTACGCGCTGGCGGGCGACGTGTCCGCGCTGCAGATCGTGAACATGGCGCAGATCGATTACCTGACGGATTACATCGCCAAGAACGGCCCGTCGTACGCGGGCCTGCCGATCCTGTCGGCCGCCGCGCCCTTCAAGGGCGGGCGCAACGGTCCGGGCGACTTCACCTATGTGAAGCAAGGCAACGTCGCCATCAACAACGCGGCCGACCTGTATCTGTACCCCAACACGCTGCAAGTCGTGCGGGTCAGCGGCGACATCGTGCGCCAGTGGCTGGAAAAGACGGCCGAGCAGTTCAAGCAGATCGACCCCGCGCAGGTCGCGCCGCAGGATCTGATCGACACCGGCTTTCCGACGTTCAACTTCGACGTGCTGTATGCGGCCGGCAATGCGCTGCAGTATGAAATCGACGTGACCAAGCCAAAGGGCTCGCGCATCACGGCGCTGACGTACAACGGCGCGCCGCTGGACCTGACCGCGCAATTCCTGGTGGTGACCAACAACTACCGCGCCAGCGGCGGCGGCGACTTCCCCGGTCTGGCCGGCGGCAAGGGCGACATCGTGCTGCAGGCTCCGGACGCCAGCCGCGACGTGTTGATCAGCTATATCAAGAAGAACCCCACGCTCGACCTGGCCACGTTCGGCCTGGATCGCAGCTGGCGTTTCGCGCAGGTCAGTTCGCTGGCCGGACCGGTGGTGTTTTCGTCGGTGCCGGGCACGCTGGCGATGGCCACGGCCCACGACGTGACCAACGTCTCGGTGTTTGACGCCACGCCCGATCCGGTGACGCAGCTGTCGCGTTACGCGATCGATCTGACCCAGTAAGCGGTTCGATCCGGCGGGCGCCCAGCAATGGGGCGCCCCGCCTCAGCGGTAGTACACGCAGATGCGCTTGCCGCCGATCTCATGCACATCGATCGGCAGTTCATACAGATCGCTCAGCACGTCCGGCCGGATCAGTTCGGCCGGCGTGCCGTGCCGCGCAATCCGCCCCTGCCGCATCGCCACGATGCGGTCCGCATAGCTGGACGCAAAGTTGATGTCGTGCAGCACCAGCACTACCGTCTTGCCCAGTTCATCGGCCGCGCGCCGCAAGGTGCCCATCATCGCGACGGCATGCTTCATGTCCAGGCTGTTCAAGGGCTCGTCCAGCAGCACGTAGCGCGTGTCCTGGCACAGCACCATGGCCACGAACGCGCGTTGGCGCTGGCCGCCGGACATCTCGTCCAGATAGCGGTCCGCCAGCGGTTCCAGGTTCAGGTACGCAATGGCCTGATCGATGTGGACCTTGTCGTCCATCGTCAGCCGCCCGCCCGTGTGCGGGTAGCGGCCGAACGCCACCAGGTCCTTTGCCGTCAGCCGCAGCGGCAGGTGGTTGTCCTGCCGAAGAATGGCCAGGCGCCGGGCCAGTTCGCGGCTGTCGGCGCGCGTGACGTCCAGACCTTCGACCAGCACCCGCCCCGCGCTCAGCGGCAGCAAACGGCTGACCATGGACAGCAACGTCGACTTGCCCGCCCCGTTCGGCCCGATGATGGCGGTGACGCCGCCGGCAGGCAGGTCCAGGCTGACATCGTCGATCACAACGGTGTCGCCATATTGCTTGCTGACGTTCTGGATTTCTATCATCGGCGCCCCCTGCGCAAGATCAGGACGAGGAACATCACGCCGCCCACGAATTCAATCACCACGCTGACCGTGGTGTTCAGCCCAAGCACGCGCTCCAGCAGCGTCTGGCCGCCCACCAGGAAAATGACGCTGAGCAGCGTCGCGGCCGGCACGGTGTACCGGTGCCTGTCCGAGCCCATGGCTTGATACGCCAGGTTGCTGACCAGCAGACCGAAGAACGTCACGGGACCGACCAGCGCCGTCGACACGGACACCAGCACCGCAATCGCCGCCAGTGTCACCACCAGCGTGCGGCGATAGTCAACGCCCAGGTTCAATGCCATGTCGCGGCCCAGCGCCAGCACGTCGTAGCGCCGGCGCATGCGCCAGACGAAGAACGACGCGGTGCACACGGCGCCGAAAGCGATCGGCAGCAGCTCAACGCGTACCGAATTGAAGCTGGCGAACATGCGGTCCTGCAGGACCAGGAATTCATTCGGATCGATCAGCCGCACCACAAAGCTGGACAGGCTGCGAAACAGCAGTCCGAAGATGATGCCCACCAGCATCATCAAATGCAGGCTGCGCACGGCGTCGGAAAACAGCCAGCGGAACAGCAGGCACGCGAACGCCGTCATCGCGCACACTTCCAGGAGAAACGCCGCGACCGGATGACTGGCGGCGGCCGCCGCCTGCCCGAAGCCGAACACCACGACCGCCTGGATCAGCAGGTACAGGGCGTCGAAGCCCATGATGGCGGGCGTGAGGATGCGGTTGTGCGTGATGGTCTGGAACAGCACGGACGACACCGCCACCGCATACGCCACCAGCAGCATGGCCAGCAGCTTGCCGCCACGAAAGGGAATGACGAACGACCATTGGCCATTCGCGCCCAACGTCATGAAGGCGGCAACGCAGATCAGCGCGCCGGCGCCCAGTGCCGCAAGGCGCCACCTCTGCGGCGCGCGCGGGGCCACGCGGAGAATCGAGGCG
Organism: Achromobacter sp. 1012554356; assembly: GCF_059760815.1. NCBI lineage: Bacteria > Pseudomonadati > Pseudomonadota > Betaproteobacteria > Burkholderiales > Alcaligenaceae > Achromobacter > Achromobacter sp. 1012554356. The sequence continues at coordinate 80,631 of NZ_JCBANC010000004.1, forward strand.
GTTTCAGCCAAGGCGGTTCCTCCGCGAGCGCAGCAGCCACAGGAACAGGATGCTGCCCAGCACGCCCACCACGGTGCCGATGGGGATCTCGTAGGGGTGGATGACCAGCCGGCCGATGATGTCGCAGGCCAGTACGAATGCGCCCCCAAGCAACGCCACCCACGGAATGGCGCGGCGCATGTTGTCGCCCAGCACCAGGCTGACGGCATTGGGCACGATGAGGCCCAGGAACGGGATGCTGCCGGCCGTTACGACCACCACGGCCGATATGGCCGAAACGATCAGCAGGCCGACCAGCGTCAGCCGTGCATGATTCAGCCCCAGGTTGGACGCGAACTCGCGGCCCATGCCCGCCACGGTGTAGCGGTCGGCAGCGGCATAGGCCGCGCAGGCCAGCGCAAACCCGATCCACAGCAGCTCATACCGGCCGCGCAGCACGCCGGAGAAGTCGCCGGTAGTCCACGCATGCAGCGACTGCAGCAGGTCGAAGCGGTACGCCATGAAGGTCGTCACCGCCTGGATCACGCCGCCCAGGATCAGCCCGATCAGCGGCACGATGAACGGCGTGCGCAGCGGCACGCGGCGCAGCAAGGCCAGAAACAGCAAGGTGCCCGCCAGCGCAAAGCCCGTGGCCGTCACCATCTTGCCGATCACGGACGTATCGGGCGCCAGCAAGGTGATGACCAGGATGCCGAGGGTGGCGGATTCGACGGTGCCGGCCGTCGTCGGCTCCACAAAGCGGTTGCGCACCAGCATCTGCATGATGAGGCCGGCGACGGCCAGCGCCGTGCCTGCCAGCAGCAACGCGAGGGTGCGCGGGATGCGGCTGACCATCAGCAGCCGCCATGCTCGCTCGCCCTCTTCGCCGCCGTTCCACAGCGCGGCCCAATGCATCTGGCCCGCGCCCAGGCTGATGCTTGCCACGCACAACAGCAGCAACACCACCACCACGGCCGTCAAGCCGCCCCACCCGCCGATTGCGCGCCGCCAGCTCACCGGCAGCCCTTCCCGTCTTGCATGCTGCTTACTTTCCTTGCGACAACGCCGCGGCGATCTGATCCACGTTGTGCTGCATGGCCGTCAGGCCCGCGCTGCCGAGCAGATACCAGTTGAAGCCGTTCAGATAGACCACGCGCTGGTTCTTCCACGCCTTGGTCGGACGCACCAGTTCGTTGTCCAGCATGCGCTGCGCCGACACGCCTTCACGGCCGATGGCCGCGTCGCGGTCGATCACGAACAGCCAGTCCGGATCGGTCTGGGCAATGAACTCGAACGAAATCGCCTGGCCGTGGTTGGACACGTTCAGGCCGGTCGCGGCAGGCTTGACGCCGAAGGCGTCGTGGATCACGCCAAAGCGCGAGCCCGGCCCGTAGGCGCTCATCTTGCCGCCGGTTGTCAGCACGATCAACGCGGTGCCGGCGTTGGCGGCCTTGCCTTTCAGGGACGCAATCGACGCATCCAGCGCGGCCAGCTTTTCCTTGGCCTCGCTCGCTTTGCCGTATAGCGCGGCCAGCGTTTCGGTGTTGCGCCGGACGCTGCCGACCAGGTCCTTGGCGTCGACCGTCAGGTCCACGGTTGGCGCGATCTTGGACAGCTCGTCATACTTGGGCGCCGAGCGGCCGGCCACGAAAATGACTTGCGGCGCGGCGGCGTGAATGACCTCGTAGTTGGGCTCGAACATCGTGCCGGCCTTCAGATATCGCTTGTCGGCGAACTGGCTCAGCTGCGGGGGCAGCTTGGCGGCGCTGGGCACGCCCACGGGGTCCACGCCGAGCGTGTGCAGGGTGTCCAGCACGGCCAGGTCCAGCACGATCGTCTTGGACGGATTGGCCGGCACCGCGGTTTCGCCGCGGGCGTGCTTGACTGGCGTGGTGGACTGCGCGGCGCACACGGCTGCCGCGGCGCTCAAGGCCAGTGCCACACCGGCCCGGGTTGCCCAGCGGCGGGCGGCGCCCGCCTGTTTTCCATTGTTCATGCAAACCTCTCTGTAATGGGGCGCCAGGCGCCCCGTCATTCTCAGAACTTCACGCCCACGCCTAGCCAGTAACGGCGGCCGTCTTCGACGTAGCCGAAGTCGTCGTAGGCGACCTGCTTGTCGAACAGGTTGTAGATGCCGGCATACACCGACACGGTCTTGTTCACGGCGTACGAACCGCCCAAGTCCACGAACGTGTAGGACGGCGCGACCAGCGCGTCCGACGACGGGCCCGTGGTCGGCTGGCTCTCGCGGCCGCGGAAGTTTAGGCGGGCCCACGCCTGCAGCGCGTCGGACGGCTGCCAATTCACCGTGGTCGTGAACAGATGCTTGGGCAACTGGTTCAGAGGCTCCCCCTTGTACTGGCCGGACTTCTGCTCCGACTTCGTGAAGGTGTAGCTGCTGGTCATCGACCAGTCGGCCGCCAGCGGCAGCTTCAGGCTGGCTTCCACGCCGCGCGACACAGCCTTGTCCACGTTCATGTACGTGGTGGGGTCCGAGCCGAACTGGTTGGGGCCGTCCGTGCACTGCGACAGGGGGCACGCCACGCGGGTGATCTTGTCCTTGAAGTCGTTGTTGAACAACGTGATGCCGGCGTTCATGCCCTCGCCGTCGTCATACAGCAGGCCGATTTCCTGGGTCACCGACTTTTCGGGCGTCAGGTCCGGATTGCCGTACATGTTGCCGCCGCGGCTGGTCTGGCCCCAGCCGGCCACGGTCTGGCGCAGGTCGGGCGCCCGGAAGCCGGTGGACACGCCGCCCTTCAGCGTCCAGCGTTCGGCCATGTGCCACACGCCATACAGGCGCGGGCTGAAGTGGCTGCCGAAATTCTCGTCCTGATCCATGCGCAGGCCGGTCGTGAGAGCAAAGCTTTCGGTCAGGCGCCATTCGTCTTCGGCGAACAATGCCCATTGATACCGTTCCACGTTGCTGGGGCCGCCGGGCAACTGATTGCCGTTCTGGTCATCCAGACGTTGATTGAGATAACTGCCGCCCAAGGTCAGCATGTGCGAACCCAGCGGCAGCGACCAGCTCGTCTGCAGGTCCAGGTTCTTGATCTTCATCTGGCGCGAGCGGTTGTCGAACTCTTCCTGCTGCACATAGCTGTCGGACACGCCCCAGCCCCAGCGGCCGGTGTGCGACAGCGCCCACTTGCTGCTGCGGTAATCGGTTTCCGACGACGCCGGGCAGCCCGTGCGCGGGCACGCGGTGCCGGGCGGCAGCGGCTCCACCGTCTTGCCCAGGGTGTCCTGGAACTTCTGGCGCATCGTGGTCGCTTCCAGCACGATGTCGTGATCGCGATTGGGCGTCAGCGCCAGCTTGGCGGTCACGCTTTCAGCGTTGCGCTTGCGGTAGCCGTTGTAGATGTTGTCTTCGTCGCGCTGCGTGGCCTGGCCGTAGATCTGCAGGCCCAGCAGGTCGTTCTTGATCGGGCCGGCCAGGTAGAAGTTGCCCTGGTAGATATCGCCCGACTTGCTGCTCTCCTGGATCGTCGTATCCATGCGGATTTCGCCGTGCCATTCGTCGGGCACCTTGCGCGTGATGATGTTGATCACCCCGCCCATGGCGTCCGACCCGTACAGCGACGACATCGGGCCGCGCACCACTTCAATGCGCTCGATGGCCGACAGCGGCGGCGTCCAGCCACCCTCCACACCCGTCGAATCCGAGTTGGTGCGAGTTTCGCGCGAGCTCTGGCGCTTGCCGTCGATCAGGATCAGCGTGTACTTCGGGCCCATGCCGCGCAGGCTGATGTCCTGGCGATCGCCGCCGCCCGTGACGATGACGCCCGGCACTTCCACCAGCGCGTCGTTCAGGTCGCGGTAGAACTTCTTGTCCAGATCCTCACGCGTGATGACGCTGATCGAGGCCGGCGCATCCTGGATGCGTTGCTCGAAACCGCTGGCCGTGACGACGACCGTGTCCATCGTCGTGGCCGCGTCCGCGGCCTGTGCCCAGACGGCGGACGGCCCCAAGCCAAAACCCGCGGCGCACAAGGCGGCGGCCAGTTGCGTGCGCGACGCGGCGATGCGCTGGCCGCCGGCCAGTTCTTTCCTGCTCATGATTCCAACTTCTCCCGTCCCCGGTTTACGCCACGCCCCACGCGCGGCACGCCCCGGCTCCAACTTATTAATGAAAACCATTCTCATATTAGAATTGGGGCTTGCAGCACGCCGCAACACGCTTTCCGCAACTTTTATCTTCTTTGCATTTCTTGACACTCCGGCGCGCAGCGTTCGGCCACACTGCCGGATGCTCGACGCCCAACACGCATGCCTTTCACTCATTCAGCGGTGGCGCGCCGCATCTTGCTGATCGACGACGACGTCGAGCTGGCGCAGATGCTGCGCGAATACCTGGAACCCCATCAATGCCAGCTGACGCTGGCGCACACCGGCGCTCAAGGCATGTCCTTGCTGGCGCAGGACGATTTCGACCTCGTGCTGCTGGACCTGATGCTGCCCGACGGCAACGGTCTGGATCTGCTCAAGCACTACCGCCAGCGCTCGCGCCGCCCCTTCATCATGTTCACCGCGCATGGTGGCGAGACCGACCGCGTGCTGGGCCTGGAGTTCGGCGCCGACGATTACCTGGCCAAACCCTTCAGCCCGCGTGAGCTCAAGGCCCGCGTCACCGCCGTGCTGCGCCGCTTTGAAGAAACGCCCGTCCCCGCCAGTCCGTCGCTCAGCCTGGGCGCCCTGTCGCTGGACCCGGCCACCGGCCGCGCGCGCATGGGCGCCGACGAAGTCATGCTGACCGGCGCCGAGCAGCGCATCCTGGAGATCCTGATGCGCGCCCCAGGGCAGGTGATCGCGCGCGACCAGATCGGCCTGTATGCGCTGGGCCGCGCGCCAGACCGCTACGACCGCAGCATCGACACGCACATCAGCAGCCTGCGCAAAAAGCTGCGCCTGGATCAACACGCCGACACGCTGTCCATCCGCAATCTGCGCGGGCTGGGCTACGTGCTGGCGGGCGCTGCGTGATGACGTTGTTGCCCGCCCGCTCGCTTTTCTGGCGTGCGTTCCTGACGTTCTGGGGCGCCATGGCGGTCATCCTGGTCTGCGGCATGGTGCTGACGGCATCGGTGGCCTGGTACCGCTTCAACTCGCTGGACGGCTTGAATCCCGGCAACCTTACGCGCGATGCCGCGCAGGTCGCGCGCACGCAGGGCCGGGACGGCCTGGAACGCTGGGTGCGCGCCATGGACGACAGCTACTCGGCGCTGAAGATCTATGTCATGGATGCGCAGGACCAGGAGATCCTGGGCCGGCGCCTGCCCACGCGCCTGCATGACTGGCTGGTCGCGTACCGCGCCGCGCCCGAGCGGCCGCCGCAGTCCGACTATGTGCCGGCCGATCCCGCGGGCGAACGCGTGTCGTGGTGGGAACCGCAGATCCTGATCCTGCCGGATGGCTCGGAACTGCTGATGCTGTTTCTGCCGTTCGATTCGTCGCGCTGGGAAGTCCTGGCGTTGTCGCCCGTCGCGCTGGCGCTGCTGCTGTTCGCGCTGGCGGTGACCGCGCCCTTCTGCTGGGCATTGACGCGCCACATTACCGCGCCGCTGGCGCAATTGCGCCAGACCACGCACGCGCTGGCCGCTGGGAAACTGGACACGCAGACACCGCCAAGACTCGCCACGCGCCAGGATGAACTTGGCCTGCTGGCACGCGACTTCGACGCCATGGCCGTGCGATTGAAGGCGCTGGTCGACACGCGCGAGCAACTGCTGCATAACGTGGCGCACGAGCTCAGGTCACCGCTTGCGCGCCTGCGCCTGGCCTCTGAACTGGCGCGCCGCAACGACGAACGGCGCGATCTGCAGCTCGACCGCATCGAACGCGAATGCGAGCGGCTGGACGCCTTGGTGGGCAACACGCTGCGGCTTGCCCGCGTGGGTGCGCTGCCCGTCCCGACCGAACCGCTGGACCTGTCGGATGTCGTGGCCGGCGTCGTGGACGATGCCCGCTACGAGGCCGAAGGGCGGCATCTGCAAATCGATTGGGACACGCCAGCGCCCATCCGCATTGCCGGCGACCGCGCCAGCCTGGCCAGCGCCATCGAGAACGTGCTGCGCAATGCCCTGCGTTTTGCGCCCGCGCACAGCGTCATCCGCGTGCGGCTCTTGACCAGCGCCAGCGAAGCCAGCCTGGAGATCGAAGACCGCGGCCCGGGCGTTGCCACGCAAGAGCTCACCTCGCTTTTCGAACCGTTCTATCGCGCGGGCTCTGCCGGCGCCGCCAGCACGCCCGGCGGCGGCGCGGGGCTGGGACTTTCCATCGCGCAGGCCGCGATTGCCGCGCACAAGGGATCGATATCGGCCCGCAACGTCGCCCCGCATGGCTTGAGCGTGCGCATGGACCTGCCGCTGCTATCCGCCTCCGTGGCGCGCCCCGCTACGGGATGACGCCACGGTCGACGCCCAGCATCAGAACGTGATGTTCGCCGACATCCACAGACGGCGGCCTTCCAGCACCTGCCGGTACGCGTTGCTCCAGCTGGCATTGGCCGCTGGCGCCGTCGCGCCGACCTTGGCCGGACCGTAGTCCACAAAGTTCTTGTCGAACAGATTCAGCACCGAGGCCGACAACGTCACGTTCTTGCTGACCACATACGAGCCCCCCATGCTGGCCAGCCAGTACGGGCTATAGAACACCTGTTTCTTCTCCCAGTTCATGTCGTTGAACTGACCCGCGCGGTATTCGCCGCGGACCCACGCGTTGAACTGATCGTTGACGCGCCAGTTCAGCCCCAGATTCACTGCGTGACGCGGCTGCGAGCCCAAGGGCTGACCGCGCCTCGCGCCCGAGGTGACCTCACTTGCGGTCAGCGTGTAATTGCCATTGAACGACAGCCCCGCGTACAGCGGAATCCGGCCGCCCAGCTCAAAGCCCTGGATGGTGGCCGAATCGATGTTCACGCGTTGCGAGAAGTTGGCCACGGGCACGCCGTTGCGCTCCCACACGCCCAGGTCCAGGCAGCCCGGCGCGGGGCCGCCCGCCGCCAGGCAGTTGGGCACGCTCTGGCTGTCGATCTTGTCCTTGAACTTGGTATGGAAAGCGGTCAGGTTGCCGGACAGCCCTGCTCCATCGTCAAACAGCACGCCCAACTCGGACGAGGTGCTGGTCTCCGGCTTGAGCTGCGAATTGCCGAGCAACGGCATGGTGCCCTGCGCGCCGAGGCCGATGATGCCGTCGGTCATCAGGTTGATGTCGGGCGTCTTGTAGCCCTTGCTGACGCCGCCCTTGAAGGTCCACGCCGGCGTGGCGTTCCAGACCAGGTAGCCGCGCGGACTCCACTTGCCGCCGAACTGCTCGTTGCGGTCGTAACGCGCGCCGGCGGTCAGCGCCACGCTGTCCACGATGCGCCATTCGTCTTCCGCGAACAGCGCCCATTGGTACTGCCGCAGATTCAGCGGCGCCGACACCAGCGTGTCCTTGAACTGCTGCTCGCGCCACTGGCCGCCCAGGGTCAGGTTGTGGCGGTCATTAAACAACGGCATCGTCCACTTGGTGTCGAACACCCAGTTGTCGTATTCCAGGTCGCGGCTGGACCCGTCGGTGGGTTGGCGCGGCGTGCTCATCGGATTCGTGCGGCCGATGGTCTCGGTGGTGTCGGAGACCAGGCTGGTGTCCGAACTGACCGAACCGCCGTAGCGGCCCAGATGCGTCAACGCGTAGCGCTGCCGGTTGAACTTCATCTCGGGATCGTAGCCGCCGCCCTGGCGGTTGGGCGCCACGTCGGCGTTCAGCGTGCCTAATTCCCCGTTGCTGTTGTCGAAGGTCTGCCAGTTGCTGTCCACGTCGAACAGGATGTCGTGGTTGCGGTTCGGCGTCAGCGACAGGCGCAGCCCCATGTTCTGCTGCGTGCTGTCGCCCAGTCCGCTGAAGCTGGCAATGTCGCCGGTGTAGTCGCCGCTGTCGTAGTCGGCCTGGGTGGCGGGGTAGCTGCCTGTTGCGCTCAGGCGCCGGTAGTGGCCGCCGCGCAGGCTCAGGCCGAGCTTGTCCGTCTTCAGGGGGCCGCTCAGGTAGAAGCCCGCGCCGTAGGTGTTGCCGAAACGGTTGTCGCCCTGCAGCGTGCCGTCCAGCGTCAGTTGGCCCGTCCATTCGCGGGCGACCTTGCGCGTGATGATGTTGATGACGCCGCCCATTGCGTCCGAGCCGTACAGCGTGGACATCGGGCCTCGCACCACTTCGATGCGCTCGATCGCGGCCATCGGCGGAATGAAGTTGGTGTCGACGTCGCCGAAGCCGTTGGCCCGCGCCCCCGAACTGTTCTGATTCATGCGCTTGCCGTCCACCAGCACCAGCGTGTAGTCGCTGGGCATGCCGCGGATGCTGATGTTCATGCCGCCAGCCTTGCCGCCGCGCTCGACCGACACGCCCTCCACGTCGCGCACCGCGTCGGCCAGATTGTGGAAAGGCCGCGCTTCCAATTGCTCGCGCGTGATGACCGAAATGGACGCGGGCGCGTTCCGGATCTCTTGTTCAAACCCCGATGCAGTGACCACGACGGTGTCCAGCTGCGTCACGCCCAACGTGTCTTCCATTCCGGCCGTGCCGGTCTGCGCGTGGACGTTTGCGGCGGCAAGCGCCAACACGATCGGCAAAAGACGGAATCGCGCGCAGGGTGTTGAAGCGGCTCGTGCAGAGCCGTTAAAGCGTTTCTGAGTCGACATGGGAATCAAATGAAAAACCGCCCGATCAAGGCGGCTCGCGCTGTGCGCTGATTGACGTGCTAACGAACGCCAATGATAGGTATTCCCATTACCCAAACTCAATGCCACGAAGGCGTTTTCGAAGAATCGTTAGAAGAGTCGATAGGAGATTCGGACTGGTCCGACGAACGCAATCTTCCCGCACGACGACATCATCATCGCGCACGCGTCTTCGAAGTCAGACAGGTCAGTCCGCGTCAGCCAGAATCGCTGCCGGCAACCTTGGCAACACCCGCATCGCGTTCGCGGTGGTGGCGTGCGCCACCTGCCCCGGCGTGATGCCGCGCAGTTCCGCCAGCACCTGCGCAATGCGCGCCAGTTCGCCGGGACGATTGCGCCGATTGGGTTCGTGCAGCCAAGCGGGCGGGATGTCCGGTGCGTCGGTCTCCAGCACCAGATGCTCCAGCCCGACGTCCACCGCGTGGCGACGAATCTGCAGCGCCCGCTCGAACGTCATCGCGCCGCCCATTCCCAGCGCAAAGCCATGCTCGATGAAGGCCTGCGCCTGCTGCGCGCTGCCATTGAACGCGTGCGCGATGCCGCCGATGCGCGGATGGCGGCGCAGGTACTTCAGCAAGATGTCCTGGGATTTGCGCACGTGCAGCAGCACGGGCAGGCCAAACTCGACGGCCATGTCCAGTTGCGCGGCGTAGAACCGTTCCTGACGTTCGCGCGGCGCACCCGAGGCGATCTCCGGCACGAAGAAGTCCAGCCCGATTTCGCCGATGGCGACAAAGCGCGGATCGCCCAGGGATTCCTTGATGGTCTGGCGCAGCACGTCCAGATCGGCGTCGTCGGCGCGCGCGACGTACAACGGATGAATGCCCAACGCATAGGCGCCGCCGGCAATGCTGGCGGCCAGGTCACGCACGACCGCAAAGTTTGCCCGTTCGATGGCGGGGATCACGATGGCCTGGACGTCCGCGTGGGCGGCGTGGTCCGCCACCTCGGTCCGGTCAGCGTCGAACTCCCGGGCGTCCAGGTGGCAATGAGTGTCGATGAGCATGGGCGTGTCCTCCTTGTGCGGATTATCCGCCCGCGGCCGCCGCGCGGACCCGCGCGGGCGGCTGTCGCTGCGGACCGGGCTAGCCTGACACCAGGCGGCCGTTTTCCATCAGCAACTGACGGTCGGCGCGGGCGGCAAGCTCGGGATCGTGCGTGACGATCGCAAATGCAGTCCCCGACTCCTGGTTCACCCGCGTCAGCAGTTCGAACATGTTGTGGGCGGTGTGGCGGTCCAGGTTGCCCGTGGGCTCGTCCGCCAGCACGCACACCGGGCGCGTCACCAGCGCGCGCGCCAGCGCCACGCGCTGCCGTTCGCCGCCCGACAACTGCCCCGGGAAGTGCCCTTCCCGGGCGGACAGGCCGACCAGTCCGAGCACTTCGCGTGCCGCCTCGCGCGCCTTGTCGCGGTTCTCGCGGCGCACGATCAGCGGCATCGCCACGTTGTCCAGCGCTGAAAACTCGGCCAGCAGGTGGTGGAACTGGTAGACGAAGCCCAGGCTGCGGTTGCGCACCGCGCTTTTCTTGGATTCGGACAGTCCGATGCCCACCTGGCCGTCAACGGAAACCGAGCCGCTCGTCGGCACGTCGAGCAGCCCCAGGATGTGCAGCAAGGTGCTCTTGCCGGATCCCGATGCGCCCACGATGGCGACCATCTCGCCGCGCGCGACGGACAGGCTGACATTGCTGAGCACTTCGATCCGGGCAGGGCCTTCGTCGTAGACCTTGACGATGTTCTCGGCCTGCAGCGCCGGTGTCGTTCCGGCCTGCGGCTTCTGCGTCGGGGTATCAATCATGGCGCAGCACCTGTGCGGGTTGCAGGCGCGAGGCGCGCCAACTCGGATACAAGGTCGCCAACAGCGAAAGCACCAGCGACGTCACGCCGATGGTGACGATGTCGCCCACCTGCGGGTCGGACGGCAGCGCGCTGATGAAATAGATTTCGCGCGGCAGAAAATGCACGCCCAGCATGCGCTCGATGAACGGCACGATCACGTCGACGTTGTAGGCGATGGCAATGCCGCCGGCCACGCCCAGCAAGGTGCCGATCACGCCGATCAGCGCGCCTTGCACCAGGAAGATGCGGGCCACTTCGCCTGGTCCCGCCCCCAGCGTGCGCAGGATGGCGATGTCGGATTGCTTGTCCTTGACGGCCATGACCAGCGAGGACAGCAGGTTGAACGCCGCCACGGCCACGATCAGCGCCAGGATCAGGAACATCATGCGCTTTTCGGTCTGCACCGCCGCAAACCACGTGCGGTTGTTGCGCGACCAGTCGCTGGCCATGACGTACGGCGGCAGGACGTTGCGCAGCTCGGCCGCCACTTCGGGGGCCTTCTGCATGTCGGCAATGCGCAGACGCACGCCGGCGGTGCCGCTTTCGCGGAACACGCGCGCGGCGTCTTCGTTGTCCACGAACGCCAGCGAGGAATCGTATTCGTAGTGGCCCGACGAGAATACACCCACGACGGTGAACTGGCGCATGCGCGGCGCAAAGCCGGCGGGACTGATCGAGCCCTGCGGCGCCATCATCAGCAACGTGTCGCCGACCTTGACGCCCATGCCGTCGGCCAGCTCGTTGCCCAGCACCACGCCGAAGCCACCGGGTTTCAGGTCGGTCAGCTTGCCAGACACCATCTGGCGCGGCAGGTCCGACACGTTGCCCTCGGTGCCGGGGTCGATACCCCTGACCTGCACGCCGCGCAGCGCCTGCCCGCGCACCAGCATGCCCTGCGCCGCCACGAAGGGCGCGCCAGCCTTGACCTCTGGATTGCGCTCGGCGGCGGTGGCAAACTGCTGCCACTGCTCAAGCACCCGTTCGGGCGATGCGCCAGGAAGATAGAGTTCGATGTGCGGCAGCACCGACAGCATGCGGTCCCGCACTTCCTTCTGAAAGCCGTTCATCACGGACAGCACCACGATCAGGGCGGCAACGCCCAGCGCGATGCCCGCCATGGAACTGGCGGCGATGAAGGAGATGAAGCGATCGCGGCGGCCGCGTCGCTGGCGGATCCGGGCAAGGCCCGCATAGCGGGCGCCGATCCATAGTTCGTAGGGTATTTTCAGCACGTGCGCATTATTGCATTAACCGCCCGGAAATCGCCCCGCGGATGTGCGGATCCTAGACCAGGCGTGACAACGTATGGCAGTTGGCCGCGGCGCTAAGTTCCCCATCCCGCCGCGGACTACAATCGCCGCCATGCTGATCGTCATTCCGGGCGCCCTGCCCGCCCTTCCCTTTGCTGCCGAACTGGCCAAGCTCCTGCCCGAGCGCGCGCCCACGCTGCACGGCTGGCTGCAGGCCGCAACGGCCCGTCCGCAAGGCTACGACCTGCGCGCGCACGGCTGCACGGCCTTCGAATCCTGGCAGCTCGAGCGCGCCGGGTATGCACCCGAGCCGGGCCTCTTGCAAAGCGCAGGCCTCGGCCCGCTGCTGGCCGGGCAACATTCCCACACACCGGCATCCGAACCGGTCTGGCTGTGCGAACTGGTCCATCTTGCGCTGGGCGCGGATCAGGCTTCGCTGCTGGATCCGGGGTCGATGGACCTGACCGAATCGGAAACCGCCGCCCTGCTAGACACCGCGCGCCCACTCTTTGAGGGCACCGGCTTCTCGGTCGAGCCGCTGTCGCCGCAGCGCTGGCGCCTGCGCTTGCCGGCGGACCTGCGCCCCCAGACCGCCAGCCCCCTGGCCGTGGCAGGAAAGCGCCTGAACGACTGGTGGCGCCAGGACACCGAGACGCGCCCGTGGCGGCGCCTGCTGAACGAAATCCAGATGGCGTGGCACGAACACCCCGTCAACGACGTCCGGGCCGCCCGCGGCCTGGCGCCTGTCAACGCGCTGTGGCTCTATGGCGGGGGCACGCCCTGGACGGCGGCGCCCGCCGGCCCGGCGCAGGTGCTGACCGGACTGGACGCCCCGCAACGCGCCGGCGACTGGGCCGCCTGGCTCGACGCGCTGACCGAACTCGACACGCAGCATCTGCGTCCGCTGGCCGCCGGCAAAGGCCTGCCCGCGACGCCCGTGCAGATGCTGCTGCTGGGCGATGACCGCAAGGTCGCCCTTGACCTGAAACCGCGCGGGGGCCTGCTTGGCTTGCTGCCCGCGCCCAAGAAGAACTGGAGCGCCTGGTGGTCTCACCCCGCTTAACGATCCGTCCGGCCGACCTGGCCGCCTGTCACGTCCTCGAATCTTCCGGCATCCACCCGCTGCTGGCCCGCTTGTGGGCCGCGCGCGGTGTGACGCATCCGGATCAGACCCGGCTTGCCTGGCCGTCCCTGCTGCCGCCGGCCGGCCTGACCCATTCTGCCCACGCGGCGGCCGTCCTGGCCGACGCCATCCAGGCCGGCAAAAAGCTGCTGATCGTGGCCGACTACGATTGCGACGGCGCCACCGCCTGCGCCGTCGGCCTGCGCGCGCTGTCGGCGATGGGCGCCGATGTCGACTTCCTGGTGCCCAATCGTTTCGAGACCGGCTACGGCCTGTCTCCCGCCGTCGTGGAACTGGCCTGCCGCCACCGCGCGGGCAAGCCCGACATCATCATCACGGTCGACAACGGCATCGCCAGCGTCGACGGCGTGGCCGCCGCCAACGACGCCGGCATCGGCGTGGTCATCACCGATCACCACCTGCCGGGCGACACCCTGCCGGACGCGCTGGCCATCGTGAACCCCAACCAGCCCGGCTGCGGCTTTCCGTCCAAGAACCTGGCCGGCGTGGGCGTCATCTTCTACATGATGCTGGCGCTGCGCGCCGAACTGCGCCGCCGCGGCGTGTACGCCCCCGATGGCGGACCACGCCTGGACGCGCTGTCCGACCTGGTCGCGCTGGGCACGGTGGCCGACGTGGTCAAGCTGGACGCCAACAACCGCCTCCTGGTCACGCAGGGCCTGCAGCGCATGCGCAGCGGCCGTCTGCAGCCCGGACTGCGGGCGCTCTTCGCCGTCGCCGGCCGTGAGCCGCGCAGCGCCAACGGTTTCGACCTGGGCTTCGCGCTGGGACCGCGCATCAACGCCGCGGGCCGCCTGGCCGACATGAGCCTGGGCATCGCCTGCCTGACCACCGACGACGAGGCGCAGGCGCTGGAAATGGCGCGCGAGCTGGACAACATCAACCGCGAACGCCGCACGATCGAAGCCGAAATGCGCGAGCAGGCGCTGGCCGCCATGGAAGCGCCCGACGCCGCCGCGGGCGCCACCGTCTGCGTGTTCGACCCGGGCTGGCACCAGGGCGTCGTGGGGCTGGTCGCCTCACGCCTGAAAGAGAAATTCTGGCGCCCCACTCTGGCGTTCGCGCCGGCCGGCGACGACGAGATTCGCGGCTCCGGCCGTTCGATCCCCGACGTGCACCTGCGCGACGCGCTGGATCTCGTGTCCAAGCGCCATCCCAACCTGATCCGCAAGTTTGGCGGCCATGCCATGGCGGCCGGTTTGACGCTGGGAAAGACCGATTTCCCCGCCTTCGCCCCCGCTTTCGACGCCGCCGTGCGCGAGCTGACCGGACGTGATTCCTTCGAGCCCGTCATCGAAACCGACGGCTCACTGGAAACCGGCTACGCCAACGCCGACGTGGCCGGCATGCTGCAACAGCAGGTCTGGGGCGCAGGCTTTGCCGCCCCCCTTTTCCTGGACGAATTCGTCGTGCGCAACCAGCGCCTGGTCGGCGAAAAGCACCTGAAGCTGTCCCTGGAACGCGGCCACCAGCGCTTCGACGCCATCTGGTTCGGCCACGACCAGTCTCTGCCGGAACACATCCAGGCGGCGTACCGTCTGGAACAGAACGTGTGGAACGGCATGGTGTCGGTGCAACTGGTAATCGAACACGCCGGCTAAAGCACGACGGTGTCTGACACTTGGGCACCGTCGGCGCTTGAAGGTGTCTGACACCATCTGAGACGCCGGCTCAAGCCGATGCGCCTCTTCCCCAGGGTGTCAGACACCTTATGGGACACCGCCACCCAGCAGCGTTACTTGTTCACCAGCTTCAAAAAGGTGTCTGACACCCTCTGAGACGCCGGCTCAAGCCGACGCGCCTCTGCCCAGGGTGTCAGACACCTTATGAGACACCGTCCACCAGCAGCGCTACTTCAAAAAGGTGTCTGACACCCTCCGAGACGCTAACTCAAGCCGACGCGCCTCTCCCCAGGGTGTCAGACACCTTATGAGACACCGTCCACCAGCAGCGCTGCTTCAAAAAGGTGTCTGACACCCTCCGAGACGCTAACTCAAGCCGACGCGCCTCTGCCCAGGGTGTCAGACACCTTATGAGACACCGTCCACCAGCAGCGCCACTTCAAAAAGGTGTCTGACACCCTCTGAGACGCTAACTCAAGCCGACGCTCCTCTTCCCCAGGGTGTCAGACACCTTATGGGACACCGCCACCCAGCAGCGTTACTTGTTCACCAGCTTCGCCGGCTGCGCCAGCGCCACCAGCGCGCCCACCACCAGGCAGCCGGCCAGCATGTACAGCCCCGTATTCGTGGTGCCGGTCAGATCCTTCAGCCAGCCCACCAGATACGGGCTGACGAAGCCCGCCAGGTTCCCCACCGAATTGATCAGCGCAATACCCGCGGCGGCCGCCGTGCCACCCAAGAGCGCCGTCGGCAGACTCCAGAACAGCGGCAGCACCGTGCAGATGCCGATGTTGGCCACCGTCAGCGCCAAAATCGCCAACACCGTATTGCCGCTCCACAGCGCCGACAGGAATAGCCCCACCGCGCCGAACAGCGCCGGCAAGGCCACGTGCCAGCGGCGCTCGCGCTGCCGGTCGGAATTGCGCGAGATCAGAATCATGCCGATCACGGCAAACAGATTCGGCACCGCCGTCAACAGCCCGATCGCCAGCGGACTTTGCACCCCGGTGTTCTTGATGAGGCTCGGCATCCAGAACCCCACCCCGTACAGGCCCATCACGAACGAGAAATAGATCAGCGCCATCGCCCACACGCGCGGCTTGGTCAGCGCGGCGCGGATCGGCGGATCCTCCTTCTGCTGCTCCTCGGCCGCGATATTGCGGATCAGCACGGCCTTTTCGTTGGCCGTCAGCCACTTCGCTTTGTTGATGCGGTCATCCAGATAGATCAGCACCAGCACGCCAATCACCACCGACGGAATTCCCTCCAGAAGGAACAGCCATTGCCAGCCCGACAGGCCGTGGTCGCCGTGGAAGGTCGCCATGATCCATCCCGAGATCGGGCCGCCGATCAGGCCGGACATGGGCACGGCGGTCATGAAGAACGTCGTGATGCGCCCGCGCCGGGCCGCCGGATACCAATAGGTCAGATACAGGATGATGCCGGGAAAGAACCCAGCCTCCGCCGCGCCGAGCAGAAAGCGCAGGAAATAGAACATGTGCACGCTGGTCACGAACATCATGCAGGCCGAGATGATGCCCCACGTGATCATGATCCGCGCAATCCAGATCCGCGCTCCCACCTTGTGCAGGATGATGTTGCTGGGAATCTCGAAGATGAAGTAGCCGATGAAGAAAATACCGGCGCCCAGCCCGTACACCGTCTCGCTGAACTGCAGCTCCTGCAGCATCTGCAGCTTGGCGAACCCCACGTTGACGCGGTCCAGGTACGCCACGACATAGCAGACCACCAGCAGCGGCACCAGCCGCCAGCCCACCTTGCGGTAGATCCGGTCCTCTTCACTGGCGTCAAGCGCCGGCGAGACCCCGGGGGGCATCGTGTTTTCCATCTCTGTCTCCATTCCTCTGGCGGGATAGGCCGGCACGGGCCGGCGTCATCGCGGTCCATCCGCCCCAAACGGGGACACGACGGCCACCCGGCAAGCCTAGAGCGGCCGGGTTGACAAAAAACTGAACAACTCCATTTGCGTGCCGCCAAACGCTGGAAATCGGACCCGGCCCCCGTCTGCCGCCGCGCGCCCGCGCAGTCGGTCCATCCACGGTAAAATGCCAGGTTTCGCACAAAAGTCATCAGACAGGATCAATCATGGAAGCCGAACGTCAGAACCAGCTCGCAGCCCGCCTCGCCGACTACGCGGAGCGCGAACAGGCTCTACGGAGGTATCTTTGACTACGATGCCAAAGCTGAACGCCTCCACGTCGTAAACGCCGAACTCGAAGACCCGGCCGTCTGGAACGACCCCAAGCACGCCCAGGATCTGGGCCGTGAAAAGAAATCGCTCGAGGTCGTGGTGGAAACGCTCACGAGCCTGGGCGCCGGCGTGGCCGATTCCCAGGAACTCTTCGAAATGGCCGCCGCCGACGATGACGGCGACACCCTCGAAGCGATCGAACTGGATGCCAACGAATTCCAGGAAAAGCTCGAAGCCCTGGAATTCCGCCGCATGTTCTCCAATCCGGCCGATCCCCTGAACTGCTTCCTGGACATCCAGGCCGGCGCGGGCGGCACGGAAGCGCAGGACTGGGCGTCGATGCTGCTGCGCCAGTACCTCAAGTACGCCGAACGCAAGGGATTCAAGGCCGAGATCCTTGAAGAATCCGACGGCGAAGTCGCGGGCATCAAATCGGCCACGATCAAGATCGAAGGCGACTACGCCTTCGGCTACCTGCGCACCGAAACCGGCGTGCACCGCCTGGTCCGCAAGAGCCCCTTCGACTCGTCGGGCGGCCGCCACACGTCGTTCGCCAGCGTCTTCGTGTATCCGGAAGTCGACGATTCCTTCGAGGTCGAAGTGAACCCCGCCGACCTGCGCGTCGACACCTACCGCGCCTCGGGCGCGGGCGGCCAGCACATCAACAAGACCGACTCGGCCGTGCGTCTGACGCACATCCCCACCGGCATCGTCGTGCAGTGCCAGAACGACCGTTCGCAGCACCGCAACCGCGCCGAAGCCATGCAGATGCTGAAGTCCAAGCTCTACGAACTCGAAATGCGCAACCGCATGGCCGAGCAGCAGAAGCTGGAAGACTCCAAGACCGACGTGGGTTGGGGCCACCAGATCCGTTCGTACGTGCTGGACCAAAGCCGCATCAAGGACCTGCGCACGAACGTCGAAATCTCCAACACGCAGAAGGTGCTGGACGGCGACCTGGATCCCTTCATCCAGGCCAGCCTGAAGCAAAACGTCTAAGTTCCGCGATTCTTCCCGCTTTCACGCACCCAGAGGTCCACGAATGTCCGACACCATTGCAATTCTCACCGGCGCTTCGCGCGGCATCGGCGCCGCCATGGCGCGCGGCCTGGTCAAACCCGGCACCCGCCTCATCACCCTGGCGCGCCGCGAAGACCCCGAGCTCACCGCCCACGCGCGCTCGCAGGATGTGCAGCTGGATCAACTGTCCGTGGACCTCTCGGACCTGAAAGCGGCCGAATCCGCGGCCGAACGCATCTGCGCCGCGCTCCCGCGCGACGCCAAGCGCTATCTGCTGATCAACAACGCGGGCACCGTGCATCCCGTGGCTCGCACCGACGAACTCACCGACGGCGCTGCCATCACCGCCGCCTTCAACCTGAACGTCACCGCCGTCATGCTGCTCACGGCGCGGTTCCTCGCCGCCGTGGCCGACATCAAGGCCGACCGGCGCGTGCTGAACATCTCCTCCGGCGCGGGCCGCAACCCGAACGCCGGCTGGGGCGTGTACTGCGCGACCAAGGCCGCGCTCGACATGCACGCCCGCGTCGTCAAGCAGGAACAAGGCGCCGACGGCGCGCGCATCGTCGCGCTGGCCCCCGGCATCGTCGACACCGACATGCAGGCCGCCATCCGCGCCAGCTCCGTCGACAGCTTCCCCGCGCTGGCCAAGTTCCAGGACTTCCATGCCACCGGCAAGCTGTCCTCGCCCGCCAACGTAGCCTCCCGCATCCTCGCCTACCTGGATCGCGAAGATTTCGGCACGACCGAAATCGACGACATCCGCAATTACGACTGATCCCCCGACCATGACCGACCACTCGACCACTCCGGCTCCCGCCCAGGATGAAAACCGCTTGATCGCCGAACGGCGCGCCAAGCTGGCCAAACTGCGCGAAACCGGGGTCGCGTACCCCAACGATTTCGTCCCGGACGCCCGCGCCGCGGCCCTGCATGACAAGTACGACGGCGAGGAGCAGGAAGCCCTGGCCGCCGCCGCCGTCACCGTCAAGGTCGCCGGCCGCATGATGCTCAAGCGCGTCATGGGCAAGGCCAGCTTCGCCACGCTGCAGGACAGCACCGGCCGCATCCAGATCTACCTGGACCGCGGCACGCTCGGCGAAGACGTCTACGCCGCATTCAAGCAATGGGACATCGGCGACATCATCGCGATCGAAGGGTCGGTCTTCAAGACCAACAAGGGCGAACTCTCGGTACACGCCGCCTCGGCGCGCCTCTTGTCCAAGTCGCTGCGCCCGCTGCCCGACAAGTTCCACGGCGTCGCCGACCAGGAACTGCGCTACCGCCAGCGCTATGTCGACCTCATCATGACCGACGCCACGCGCCGCACGTTCGAAGCGCGCAGCAAGGCCGTGGGCAGCATCCGCCAGTTCATGCTGAACGCGGGCTTCCTTGAAGTCGAAACGCCCATGCTGCACCCGATCCCGGGCGGCGCGGCGGCCAAGCCGTTTGTCACGCACCACAACGCGCTGGACATGGAAATGTTCCTGCGTATCGCACCCGAGCTCTATCTCAAGCGCCTGATCGTGGGCGGCTTCGAACGCGTGTTCGAAGTCAACCGCAATTTCCGCAACGAAGGCGTCAGCCCGCGTCACAATCCCGAATTCACGATGATGGAGTTCTACGCAGCCTTCGCGGACTACCGCTGGCTCATGGACTTCACTGAAGAGCTGATCCGCCAGGCTGCCATCTCGGCCTGCGGCAGCGCCGTCCTGACCTACCAGGAACGCGAGCTGGACCTGTCCAAGCCCTTCGATCGCCTGACCATCTGCGAAGCCATCCTCAAGTACGCCGACGGCTACTCGCAGGCCCAGCTGGATGACCCGGCCTTCGTGCGCGCCGAACTGAAGAAGCTTGGCGCCGACGCCGACGGCCCCGTGCTCTCGCGCGCCGGCCTGGGCGCGCTGCAACTGGCGCTGTTCGAAGAGACCGCCGAAGCCAAGCTCTGGAACCCCACCTACATCATCGACTACCCGGTCGAAGTCTCGCCGCTGGCACGCGCCTCCGATTCGCGCGAAGGCATCACCGAGCGCTTCGAGCTCTTCATGACCGGCCGCGAAATCGCCAACGGCTTCTCGGAACTGAACGACCCCGAAGACCAGGCCGAACGCTTCCGCTCGCAAGTCGAAGCCAAGGACGCCGGCGACGAAGAAGCCATGTTCTACGACGCGGACTACATCCGCGCCCTGGAATACGGCATGCCCCCGACAGGCGGCTGCGGCATCGGCATCGACCGTCTGGTCATGCTGCTGACCGACAGCCCGAGCATCCGAGACGTCATCCTCTTCCCGCATCTGCGCCGTGAAGACTGATCGTCGGCGCGCGTCATGATCTTCAAGATCCTGATGCTGTTGCTGGTCGTGGCGGGGCTGGTCTACTGGATCAAGCAACCCCGCCGCATCCAGCCGGGCGCTCCCTACCGGACCGTCCCCGCGCGCCGGCCGGTATTCATCGTGCTGTGCGTGGCCACCGCCATTTCGCTGATCGCCGCCATCCTCACTGCCCTGCTCTGGATGGGCGGCGTGGCCGGCGGTATCACCGGCGGCGGGTATCACGGCGAAGCCGATTTCCTGCTGCCCGTCGCGGCCTCGCTGCTCGCACTGTCCGTTGCCTGCGCCGTGGGTGCGTTCCTCAAGCGGCGGGGTTAGGGTCCACCGGCCACCTGCCCGCGTTCGCCGGCAGCGCCGGCAATGACGCCTGCAGCATCGCGTCGATGAACGCGGCGGGCGCCAGACGCCCGCCCGGCTTGTACCACTGCACCGTCAGGTTCATCGCGCCCAGCACGCATCGCTTGATGACGCGCGCATCGCCGCGCAGCAACCCCGCTTCCACCGCCCCCGCCACCACCGACTGCCACATCGCCTCGTAGCGGTCGCTCAGGACCTTCACCGCGGCCTGGCTGGGCGCAGACAGGCTGCGCCATTCGTACACCAGTGCGTTCATTGCGTCCCCGCCCGCGCCGTGCAGCATGCTCCACATGTGCACGCGGAACAGCGCCGCCAGGCGGTCCTCCGGCTCGACATAGCTGGCCAGCGCCTTGCCGCCCAGGTCGATCACTTCCTGGATGCCGTTGTTCATGACGGCGACCAGGATTTCCTCCTTGCTGCGAAAGTGATGGAAAAGGCTGCCCGACTGCAGCCCCACGGCCTTGGCTAGCTCGCGGACCGTCGTGCGTTCGTAACCCCGCTTGCTGAAGAGCCTTCCGGCCGCCAGGACCAGTTCCCGGCGCCGCTCGGTCTCCGCTCCATCGTCCCGCGGCGCGGCGGTCCCGGTCTTGTCCATGGCGTGTCAAACCCTCTGGATGATGGTCGCAGTCGCCATGCCGTGGCCGATGCACATGAGCTGCATGCCCAATTCTCCTTCGGTGGCCTCCAGCCCCGCCAGCATCTTGGCCATCAAACCCGCGCCCGTGGCGCCCAGCGGATGGCCATGCGCGATCGCGCCGCCCCACGGATTCACGCGCGCCAGGTCGGCGCCCAGTTCGCGCTGCCACGCCAGCACCACACTTGCAAAGGCCTCGTTGATCTCGATCCAGTCGATGTCCTCCAGCGCCAGGCCCGCGCGGGACAGCGCCTGCCGCGCCGCCGGGATCACGCCCGTCAGTTGCATCACCGGATCCGACCCCAGCACCACCCGCGCCAGGAATCGCGCCCGGGGCCGCAAGCCGTCGGCCAGGGCCGTATCCTTGTCGGCCAGCAGCACCGCCGCCGCGCCGTCGGCGAGCTGGCTCGCATTGGCGGCGGTGACGCCGCCCTGACCCGGCTGCCGCAACGCCGGCGCCATGGCCGCCATGCGGGCCGAGTCCGTGGTCTCGCGGATACCCTCGTCGCGCAGCGCCGGCGTGCCGGGCAGCAGCTCCGCATGCAGTCCGGCGCTGGCAGCCGCCCAGGCACGCGCGTGGCTCTCCCGCGCCCACTGATCCATCTCGGCCTGCGACAGTCCCCAATGGCTGGCGATACGTTCCGCGCTTTCGATCTGATGGATCAGCGGATATCGCGCCAGCAGCGCCGGGTTCAGCGATTCAAAGCCGCGGAATTCCGTCTGGCCAAGCGTGACGTCCAGGAACATGGGCACGCGGCTCATGCTCTCGACACCGCCCGCGACCACGTACCGCATGTCGCCCGCGGCGATGGCCTGTGCGCCGAAATGCACGGCCTGCTGGCTGGACCCGCACATCCGGTTGAGCGCCACGCCGGGCACGCTCTCCGGCAGCCCGGCTAGCATCGCGGCCAGCCTGCCGATGTTGGCGCCCTGCTCGCCCGCCTGGCTGACGCAGCCGGCAATCAGATCCTCGACCTTGCCGCCCGGCAGTCCCGCGCGCGTCAGCAGGCCCTGCACGGTCTCGGCCAGCAGCGCGTCCGGCCGCGTCTGCGCCCACCATCCACCGCGCCGCCCGAACGGCGTGCGCACGGCTTCCAGGATCACGGCTTGGTTCATGCCGTCGTCTCCTCAACGTAGAGCGTTTCGATTTCGTTGGCGTAAGCGCGGTAGATGCTGGCGCGCCGCACCTTCATCGTCGCGGTCACTTCGCCGTCGTCGTGGTCCAGTTCCTTGGTCAGCAGATGAAAGCGCTTGATCTGCGATACCGGCGCCAGCCCGGCATTGGCCCGCGCGACCTCTTGCTGCACCAGTTCGCGCACCTGCGGGCATTCGGCCAGCGACCGGAAATGCGTGAACGCGATGCGCCGCGATTCGGCCCATTTGCCCACCGTGTCGAACTCCAGCTGGATCAGCGCGGACACGTACTTCCTGCCGTCCGCGATGACGATGCATTCCTTGACGTACGGGCTGCCCTTGACCGCGTTCTCGATTTCCGACGGCGTCAGGTTCTTGCCGCCCGCCGTGATCATGATGTCCTTGAGCCGGTCCACGATGCGCACGCGTGCCCCGTCCTGCGCCACGACATCGCCCGTGTGCAGCCAGCCGTCGCGCGTCGCCTCGGCCGTAGCCTCCGGGTTCTTGTAGTAGCCCTGGAACACCATGTCGCCGCGCACGAGCAGCTCGCCGGCATCGCCGATTTTCCATTCCACGCCAAGGATCGGCTCGCCCACCGTGCCCACCTTCACGCGGTCGGGATGCTGGCCAAAGATCATCCCCGTCGACTCCGTCAGGCCGTATACCTCGACCAGCGGCACGCCCAGCGTGCGAAAGTAGCGCACGACGTCTGGCGGTATGGGAGCGGCGCCCGTCATTGCCACCCGCACGCGCCGCAGCCCGATGAAGTTCTGCAGCGCGCGCAACACCAGCCAGTACCACAGCCAGTGCGTCAGGCGTTCGCCCAGCCGGTACTGCGCGGGCGATTTTTCCAGGAACGGCGCGCATTGCACCAGCGCGCGGCCGTACAGCCAACGCTGCACCGGGCCGGCCTCCTGCATCTTGATGGAGATCGCGGCATGCAGCTTTTCCCAGATGCGGGGCACGCCCAGGAAGATCGTCGGCGCGACTTCGCGCAGGTCTTCCTGCACGGTGCGCAGCGACTCGCCAAAATTCACCTGCGAACCCAGGTAGATCGGCACGAACGTGGACAGCATCTGCTCGGCAACGTGGCACAGCGGCAGGTACGACAGGTGCACGCTGGACGCATCCATCGACACGCGATCGGCAATCCCGGGCGCAACGCCGCGCATGTTGCGGTAGCTCAGCATCGCGCCCTTGGGCTTGCCGGTCGACCCGGACGTGTAGATCATCAGTCCGGTGTCGTCCAGGCGCTGTCCGTCCAGCATGGCATTCAGCGCGGCCAGTTCCACGGCTTCGCGCTGGCCGCCATCGGCCTCGACCTCCGCAAATGTCACAATGCGCGCGCGATCCGCGGCCGCATACGAACGCAGGCCTTTCGTCTCGATCACCACGATGCGGCGCAAGCGCGGCAGCCTGTCCGCCACCTGCAGCACCTTGTCGGTCTGTTCCTGGTCTTCACACACAACCAGTTCGACGTCCGCATGCGCCAGCACGTAGCCCATTTCCTCGGCCGGACTGGTGGAATAGACCCCTACCGCCACGCCGCCGGCCGCGCAAGCGCCCATCTGCGTCAACAGCCACTCCACCCGGTTGTCCGACACGATGGCGACCCGGCCGCCCACGCTCAGCCCCAGCGCGCGCAGTCCCAGGCCGACCCGGCAGGCGCGCTGCCAGTATTGATCCCACGTCAGGGGCTTCCAGATCCCAAAGTCCTTTTGCCGGATCGCAACGGCGGATGGCTGCCGTCGCGCCTGCTCGCGCAGCATCTGCGGCAGCGTCAGCAGCGGCCAGCCGCCGGGATCGGTATGCGCGTCCGTCATGACAGCCAGCGCTTGCGGCGCTTGTAGTGCTTGATATCGCGAAAGCCCCGAGCCTCGCCCGAGCCGCCGATGCCCAGATAGAACTCGCGCACGTCGGGGTCGGCCGCCAGCTTGTCGGCAGACCCGTCGATCACCACCTTGCCGGTCTCCATGATGTAGCCGTAATGCGCCACCGCCAGCGCCACGGACGCGTTCTGCTCCACCAGCAACATCGACACCCCCTGTTCGATATTGATGCGCGCAATGATCGAAAAAATGCTTTCCACCAGCATCGGCGACAGGCCTAGCGACGGCTCGTCCAGCAGCATCAACGTGGGCTGGGCGATCAGCGCGCGGCCGATCGCCAGCATCTGCTGCTCGCCGCCGGACAGATAACCGGCCAGCCCGCGCCGCCGTTCGAAAAGCCGCGGGAAATAGCCGTAGACCAGATCGAAGTCCGCGCGCGCAGCCGGCCGCCCTGTCAGCGCATACGTCGCCGCCACCAGGTTCTCTTCCACGGTCAGGTCCTCGAACACGCGCCGCCCTTCCATCACGTGCGCCAGACCGGACCGCACCAGGTTCTGCGGCTTGATGCCCGCCGTGTCGCCGCCACCGAATACGATCTGGCCGCGCACCAGCTCGCCGTCCTCCAGATCCAGCAGACCCGAGACGGCCTTGAGCGTGGTGGACTTGCCGGCGCCGTTGCTTCCCAAGAGCGCCACGATACTGCCGGCCGGTACCGACAGGGACAAGCCGCGCAGCACCTGCACCGCCTTGTTGTAGACGACCTCGATGTTGTTGATGTCGAGCACCGCCTTGGGCGGCGCCGCGGCGTTCGTGCCCGCTCGCACGTCAGGTCCCCGCGCGTCATGTCCCGGATTCACGGCTGCCTCACTTGAGCACGATCCAATCGGACGCCGGCACCATCTGCTTCTGCTTCACGTCCGCGCGATAGATCCGGCCCACGGGGATCGAGTTGCCCTTGATGGAGATCGGCACGCCGATCAGCCCGCCCGTATCGAAGTCCTTGATGCCGTCCAGCGAGGCCTTCATGTTGGCGGCGGTCAGCTCCTTGCCGGCGTCCAGCGTGCGCTTGGCCACCTCAGAGAACAGCATGGCGGCCAGAAAGCCCTGCATGTAGCCCGTGCTCTGATACTGCGGCCGCATTTCACGGATTTTCTTCAGCATCGGCGCGTCGGCCGCCTGGTCGTAGTAATAGCGGTACGGCATCACGCCCATGAAGCCCTCGGCATCCTCGCCCATCTGCATCACGGTCGAGTTGTCCATCGTCCAGAACGTGCCCATGTAGCGCGTCTTCAGCCCCATGCGCTTGCCCTGCCCCACGAACTCGGGAATCGGCGCCAGCACGTAGCCATGGAAGATGGTGAAGTCCGGATCCGCACGGCGCAGCTTGATGACCTCGGTCGACACGTCCACGCTGCCCGGCGGCGTCATGATCTCGGTCGCCACCTTCAGGCCCAGCTTCTCGGCCACCGCGCGCGAACTGGCGATCGGATCGCGCCCGAACTCCGTGTCCGAATACACGAACGCCACCTTGGCGCCCGGCTGCTCCTTGGCGATGTAGCGCAGCAGGATGCCGAACATCTCGGTGTAGTCCGGCCCCAGCATGAACTGGGCGGGATACTTGGCCGGGTCGTTCAGCTCGGTCGCAAAGGACGCGCCTGTCATCAGGATGTCGCCCGTACGGTTCAGCTCGGCATTGATGGTCTTGGAAAAGCCGGTCGAATCGCCGTAGTAGAAGTTCACCTTGTTCTGGCTGGTGATCTTCTTGAACGCCGCCACCGACGCGTCCACCTTGTACGCGGTGTCCTCCGGCACGTAGCGCAGCTTGCGGCCCTTGATGCCGCCCTGGTCGTTGATGATCTTCACGTAGTCCGTGATGCCGGCGTGGATGCCCTGCCCGGCAAAGGCGAATACGCCGCTCAGCGGAATCGAGCCGCCCAGCACCAGGTCTTCGGCCGCCTGCGCGGCGGGCGCCGCCGCCAATGCCGCCGCCAGGCCCAACGGGGCCAACAATCTCGATAAACCGCTGCCTATCCGGATGCGCTTCATGGTTTGTCTCCTGGGTCTTATAGGTGGCCGCCGTCACGCCGCACGCATCGCGCTACGTGCGAAAAGGCCAGAGGTGAAAGAATCGGCGCACGCGCCGCCAGATTTCCGCGAGCCCGTGCGGCTCGAAGATCAGGAAGCCCACGATCAGCAGGCCGAAAACAATGGTGCGCACCGGCGATATCAGGCGCAGAGCATCGCCGCCCACCGGCAGCCAGCCGACGACCAGCTTCAGGAACTCGGGCACCATCGTCATGAAGATGGCGCCCAGGATGGATCCCAGAATCGAGCCCATGCCCCCCACGATGATCGCCGCCAGAAAGAAGATCGACATGATGAGCGGAAAGCTCTCGGGCGTGACGACTCGGAAAAAGTAAGCCCACAGGCCGCCCGCCACGCCCGCGTAGAACGAGGAAAGGCCGAATGACAGCAGCTTGTAGCGCAAGAGCCGGATGCCCAGCACCTCGGCGGAAATGTCGCGGTCGCGGATCGCGATGAATGCCCGGCCGATGCGGGTGCGGAACAGATTGGCCGCGCCCAGCACCATCAGCACCGTCACCGGCACGATCAGCCAATAGATCTTGAACGAGGTGTCCAGGTCCATGCCCAGCACACGTGCCGGCGGCACCTGCAGTCCGCTTGTGCCGCCCGTGAACTGCCAGTTTGCAAAGATGAAGTGCGCGATGAAGGACGCGGCGATCGTCGAGATCGCCAGGTACAGTCCCTTCACCCGCAACGACGGAATGCCGACCAGCAGCCCGCCCAGCATGGCGACGATGCCGCCGGCCAGCAGGTTGACGAGAACCGGCGTGCCCAAGAGCAGTTCCATCACCGCCACGGTGTATGCGCCCAGGCCCATGAACGCCGCCTGGCCCAAGCTGACCAGCCCGGTGTAGCCAGTCAGGATGTTCAGCCCCGTCGCGCTGGCGATGTTGATCGCGACCAGACACGCCAGGTAGAGCCAATAGGCGTTCGCCATGAAGGGAAACAGCACCAGCGAGGCCGCCAGCAGCGCCAGCCACACGTGCTGCGTGCGCGTGTCGAAAAGCGCCTCGTCGGCCAGGTAGGTCTGCTTGGCGGTCGCGATGCGCATGGTTCAAAGCCTCTCGATTTCACGGGTGCCGAACAGGCCATAGGGCCTTGCCATCAGCACGACCACCAGCACGACAAACGTGGCCAGCAGCTTGTACTCGCCCCCCAGATAGGCGCCGGCCCACGCTTCCAGCAAGCCGATGAAGATGCCGCCGACCAGCGCGCCTGCAACGCTGTCCAGGCCGCCCACGATCACCACCACCAGCACCGACAGCCCGAACACGCCCATCGACGACGAGATGCCGCCGATCGCACCCACGATCACGCCGGACACCGCGGCGATGGCGCCCGCCGCCACCCACGCCAGCGAAAACACGCGCGGCACGTTGATCCCCATGGCATAGGCCGCGCCCTGATCCGACGCGGTCGCGCGCAGAGCCACCCCGCCGCGCCAGTAACGGAACACCACCAGCACCAGCAGCGCCAGCACCACCGCCACCCAGAAGCCATAAAACACCTTGGGGGCCACGAACGCTTCGCCCACCATGACGGGCGCGCGCGGCATGAATTCCGGCAGGCGCCGCTGGTCTGCTGTCCAGATGAGTTCGACCGCGCCCACCAGAATGGACGCCAGACCCACGGTGATCATGAAGACGGAGATCGGCGACTCGCCCAGCATTGGCCGGATGGTCAGGCGCTCGACGACCGCGCCCAGCGCACCGGACACGACGACCGCGCCCACAATGGCCAGCCAGATGGGCCATTGCATGCCTGTCGCGAACGCGTAGAACACGTACGCGCCCAGCATCAGGAACTCGCCGATGGCGATGTTGACCACCCGGGTCGCCTTGTACACGATCACAAAGGCCAGCGCGGCCAGGGCATACAGGCCGCCGCTGCCCAGCCCGGCCAGCGACACCTCCAGCAGGAACAGCCAGTCCATCAGGCCGCCTCCCGCAGCCGCCGGCGCAGATCGCCCACGTCGCCCGCGCCAAGATATGCCTTGACGACCTCGGGGTTGGCCTGCACCTGCGCCGGCGTGCCGTGGGCGATCACCTGCCCGAAATTCAGCACCACGACGTGGTCCGACAGGTCCATCACCATGCCCATGTCGTGCTCCACCATCAGCACCGTCACGCCCCACTCGGAGCGCGCGTCCAGGATGAAACGCGCCATGTCGTCCGTCTCTTCGCGGTTCATGCCGGCCACGGGCTCGTCCAGCATCAGCACCTTGGGCTGCATTGCCAGCGCCCGCGCCAGTTCCACCCGCTTTTGCAGCCCGTAAGACAACGCCGCGACCGGCGCGTGGCGGATATGGTCGATCTCAAGAAAGTCGATGATGCGTTCTTCGATGTCCGCCCGCAGCGCCATCTCCTCGCGGCGCGCGCGGCCCAGGTAGAACAGCGCATCCAGTACGTTGGTGCGCAGATGCGCGTGGCGGCCCAGCTTGATGTTGTCCAGCACCGTCATGCCGCGGAACAGCGCAATGTTCTGGAAGCTGCGCGCCAGGCCAAGCTCGGCGCGTTCCGGCGCATGCACGCGCGTGATGTCGCGGCCCTCGAAGCGGATGCGCCCGGCGGCTGGCTTGTAGAAACCCGAGATCGTGTTGAACAGCGAGGTCTTGCCGGCGCCGTTCGGGCCGATGACCGTGGTGATGGAACCGGGCGCGACGCGAAAGCCCACATTGGTGAGCGCCTTCACCCCGCCGAACGCCAGCGTCACCCCCTCGGCCTCCAGCAACGCAGGCCTGTCGGACTGATCCACCATTTGTCTCCCCGCTTTTGATGCGAAGCTTTTTTGCCGCCTGAGGCGGGCATTTTTTACGACGGTGAACCTGGCGACCCTGCGAGGCAGGTGATGCAACGAACCTGTCTTTACCTTCGCCAGTACAGCGCCGGAAAATCGTTCTATGCGTTACGCTAAGCGTGCTCAAACCCCAACCAAGCAAGCGCTCGGTTCAGACCATAGCATCGCGGTTTTTTGATCGAAAGTTGGTATTTACCCGACAACGGAGACTCGCCATGAACCAGGAACCACCGGTGTTCCAGACGCTGTTGCTCGAGACTGACGGCGCCCTCGCCACCCTGACGCTGAACCGCGCGGACGCGCTCAATGCCATCGATGTCGCCATGGCTCGCGACCTGCTGCGCGCCGCGCAATGGCTCGACACGCGCGATGCCGTGAAGGTCGTGCTGTTGCGCGGCGCGGGCAAGGCCTTCTGCGCGGGCGGCGACATCAGCATGTTCACGGGCGACACCGCGACGGTGCGCGCCACCCTGTCGGATCTCTTCACGCCGCTCAATGAATTTGTCGCGCGCATACCGCGCATGGACAAGGTCTGGCTGGCGCAGGTGCACGGCGTGGCGGCAGGCGCGGGCCTGTCGCTGGTCCTGGCTTGCGACCTCGCCATCGCCGAGGCCGGCACGCGCTTCATGACGGCCTATCTGAAGCTCGGCGCCACGCCCGACGCCGGCATGACGCACGGCCTCTTCCGCGCCGCCGGCCCCAAGCGCGCACTGGATCTGCTGTTGCGGCACGACGCCTTCACCGCCGACGAGGCGCAGGCCTGGGGCATCATCACACGCACCGCGCAGGCTGGCGAACTGGCAGCGTCGGCGCAGACATATGCGCAGGGCCTCGCCCATCACGCCCCGCACGGCATCGCGGGCGCCAAGGCGCTGCTGCGCAGTGCCGCCCATGCGCCGCTTGAGACCCAGCTTGCCGAAGAAACCGCACGTTTCCTGCAGTCGGCCGCGCGGGCCGACTTCGCGGAGGGCGTCGCGGCATTCCGCGAAAAGCGCCCTCCCCGTTTCACCGGCCAATAGCGCTAGCGCGTCTCGGCGACGCTGGCCCAGTCGGGCGCGCGCTTCTGCACGAACGCGTTCAGGCCTTCGCGCGCTTCCGGCGTGGCCGCGGCGTTGCAAAACACCTCCACCGCCGTCGCCACCCGGCGGCGGTATTCGTTGTCGTTGCTGTACACGAACGCGCGGCGCCCCATCGCCAGGACTTGCGGGGGCTTTGCGGCCAGCGCCCGCGCCAGCGCGCGCGCCTGATCCAGCAGCTCGGCCTCCGGCGCCACGCGCGTCACAAGGCCCATCGTGTGCGCCTCTTGCGCGTCGAAGGTGCGGCCCGTGAACAGCAGATCGAACGCCCGGTGCTTGCCCACAATGGCCGGCAGATGCACGTAATGAATGGCGGGCAACACGCCCACGTCGATCTCCGGATAGCCGAATGTCGCGGTGTCGGCAGCCACGATCATGTCGCTGGAAATCGCCACCGTCATACCGCCGCCGCGCACCGCGCCCGACACGACGGATATCGACGGCTTGGTCAGATTGAACTGCGCGTCGTACAGCTTGATGTAGAGCCGGGTCAGCAATTCACGCACGCGTGCCGGCGTGCTTTGCAGCAGCTGCTTCATGTCCAGCCCCGCGCAGAACCGTCCCGGCAGGCCGCTCGCCAGCAGCACCGCGCGCACGGACGGGTCCGCATTGGCCTCGTCCAGCGCACCGATCAGCGCGTCCAACACGTCCACGTCCAGCGCGTTGACGGGCGCATGGCACAGCTGGATCTCCGCGACGCCGTCGAGGACTTCGTAACGCAATGAACTCATTTCGCATCTCCGTTGGAGGCGTGTTGCTGCACGCTGCCATGGGCCAGCATCGCTGCGATCTCAGCGTCTTCAAAGCCCAGCTCCGCGAGGATCTCGCGGCTGTGCTCGCCCAGCATCGGCGCGGGCCGTGCGGCGACGCGCGGCTGACGGCCGAAGCGCACGGGCAGGCCCACGTTACGCACCTCGCCCAGCACTGGATGCTGGCTCGTCACGATCAGCTCGCGCGCCGCGACCTGAGGATGGGCCAGCGCCTGGTCCAGCGTGTGGATGGCGGAGCAGGCAATGCCCGCAGGCTTGAGCAGTGCCAGCCATTGCGCCACCGTGCGCGTCTCGATGCAGGACTGCACCAGGGCAACCGTCGCATCAAAGTTGCGGACGCGTTCGGCATTGGTCGCAAACGCCGGTGCAGTCACGTAGTCCTGCAAACTCGCCGCCGCGCAGAAACGCTGCCACTGCGCGTCGTTGCCCACGCCCAGCATGAGGTCGCCATCGGATGCGCGAAAGGCCTGGTAAGGACACATGGCCGGATGCCCAGTGCCCATGCGACGCGGCACCTTTCCCGTGCGCCAATAGTTCTGCGCCATGTAGGACATCAAGCCCAACGACGTATCCAGCAGCGACACGTCCAGGTACTGCCCCTTGCCCGTCTGGCCGCGCTCGAGTAGCGCCGCCAGAATCCCGCTCAGCGCAAACGATCCCGTGCCCAGATCCACCGGCGAAAAGCTGGCGCGCGCAAAATTTCCGCCCGGATCGCCCATCGTGCTGATCATGCCGCTGAAGGCTTGCAGCATGACGTCATAGCCCGGCTCCTGGCCCATGGGTCCCTCGCGGCCATAGCCCGAGATCTCGCAGTACACGAGGCGAGGATTGATACCGGCAAGCGTCTCGTAATCCACGCCCAGACGCGCGGCCGTCTTACCACCAAAGCCCTGCAGCACGACGTCGGCCTGAGCGGCCAGGCGATGCACCACGGCGCGCCCCGCCTCCGTCTTCAGGTCCACTGCCAGGCTGCGCTTGTTGTGATTGACGGCCAGAAAGGTCGCGGACTCGCCCGCATCCTGCGGCAGCCACGCCCGCGTATCGTCCCCGGTGCCCACCGGCTCGACCTTGATCACGCGGGCGCCCAGTTCGCCCAGATATTGCCCGCACAGCGGCCCCGCCAGCACCTTGCTCAGGTCCAGGACCGTGATGTTCTTCAATGGAGTCATGCGATGCCCGCCTGCCGTAGTCACTGTTCCGCCTTCAGCCCAATGGTGTTCGCCGCCTGCGTCCATTGCGCGGTTTCCTGCTTGAAGAAGTCATCCAGCTTCGACGGCGCCACCTGGAAGGCCTCGGCCCCGCGCTCCTGCATCGCTTTTCGAAACGCGTCGCTGGCCACCACCTTGGCGACCGCGGCGCGCAGCGTCTGCACCACGTCGTCCGGCGCGCCGGCGGGCGCCTGCAGCGAGAACCAGAACTTCAAATCCAGACTGGGGTAGCCCGCTTCCTTCAACGTCGGCACGTTCGGCAGCAGGGGCGATCGTTCGGCCGACGTGATGGCCAGCGCCTTCAATCGGCCGCCTTGCACCTGCCCAATGCTGGTGGACATGCTGTCGAACAGAAAATCGACCTGACCGCCGATTACGTCCGTCACCGCATTCGCGCTGCCCTTGTAGGCCACGCCCACAGCCTGGAAGTTGGCCAGCTTCTGCAGCGACGCGCCGTACACATGCGGCGAGCTACCCGGCCCGAACGTCGCATAGCTCAGGCCATGCGGCGCGCTGCGACCGCGCTCGACCAATTCGGCCAGCGTATTGACGGGGGTGCGCTCGGGGTTCACCACCAGCAGGTTCGGCATGGCGCCCGTCGTACCGACCGGCACATAGTCCTTCAACGGATGCATCTTGGCGCTGGGATACATCAGCGGATTGATGGCCTGCATGGCCACCGTGTTGTGCATCAGCGTGTAGCCGTCGGCCGGACCATTGAGCACGCTCTGATAGCCCACATTGCCGCTCGCACCCGGCTTGTTCTGCACGATGACCTGCTGTCCCAGTTCGTGCGACAGCGGCTCGGCCACCAGCCGCGCGATGAAATCCGTCGGCCCGCCCGCCGAAAACGGCACGACCAGCGTGATGGGCTTGGACGGCCACGCATCCGCAAACGCGGGCGCGGGCAGCGCCGAGCAAGCGAGGCAGGCGGCAAAAATTTTGTTGAGTGTCATGACGTCTCCTGTGGTTCTTCTTGGATGACGCTCATTATCGGAAGCGGATTGCTATATTAGAAATACCGTTTAAATATGCGGGCCATAACAAAAACATGATGGCCTGCCTCTTTCCGGAGCCCTTCATGTCCATGTCCATACGCGCGATGCAGTGCTTTGTCGCGGTGGTGTCAACGGGTTCGATCAGCCGCGCCGCGGCGGCGCTGCATGTGGCCCAGCCTGCGCTCAGTTTGCAGATCCGTAACCTGGAGGAAGAACTGGGCGTCGTGCTGCTCTATCGCAGCGCCCGCGGCGTCACGCCCACCGCAGCGGGCACGCGCCTCTTGGCGCACGCGCGCGAAATCCTCGGCCGCATCGATGCGGCGCGCGCGGACGTGCGAGAAGACCTCAGCGCCCCGCGCGGCACGGTGTCGCTGGCCATGTCGATGTCCATGGCAAAGATGCTGACCGTGCCATTGCTGCGGTTCAGCCTTGCCCATTGGCCGGGCGTCTACTTGAAGATCATCGAATCCAGCACGGGCTATATCCCCGGCTTTGTCAGCTCAGGCCACGCCGATCTGGGACTGACATTCAGCGATGAGGCGTCCGTCGATCTGCGTTTTCAGCATCTGATCGACGAGGAACTGGTGGTCGTTTCGCCGCCCGTGGCAAAACACGCTAAACAAGCTAAACGCGCGTCATCGGAGCTGGCTGCACTGCCGTCCATCAGCTTGCGCGCGCTGTCCGCGTTGCCGCTGGTGCTGCCGGGCAATCCGCACAGCCTGCGCCGCTTGCTCGATCAATATCAGCAGCGCGAACAGGTTGCATTTCGTGTCATTGCCGAAGCCAACGCCATCCCGCAGCTGATCGAGCTGGCGCAGGCCGGCGTCGCCCATACGATCCTGTCGTTTGAAGCGGTGCGCCAGGAGGCCGAACGCGGCCTGGTGCAATTGCGGCGGATCAGCCGGCCCCGGCTGACCCGTCCGGTCTTCCTGTGCCGTTCGGATGTGCTGCCGCTGTCGATGGCAGCGGCAGCCGTCGCGGACCGCGTCGCCCGCATCATCACGGACGCAGGGCCTGCCGCGGCGCGCGCGTAGCGCTCAAACGATCCGCTTTTCGACCGCTTGCGCCCAGCGCCGCGCAACCGTGGGCGACGTCGCGCATGTGGCCGACTCGGTCACCACGCGCACCGCGCGTTCCAGCAACTGGATGTCGGCCTCGTGCTGGCGCGCGACATGGGGGTCTTCGAAAAAGATGACGCGCTGGCACTGATGCTCAAGCACCAGTTCCGCGATCTGCGCATCGCCACCCAGCGGTCCGCTCAGGTAACGATGCACCCACGGCGTGTCCTTGGGCCAGCCGCGCGACCAGGCCAGCTCATTCAGCCGGCCACCCGTCGTGCCGGTGGCCACGCGCCGCGCAAAGCGCGAAAGCACATCGAAATGCTCGCTGGCAAACGCCACCATTTCGTCCTTGAGCGCATCGTGGGCGATCATCGCCAGCGTCTGACCCGAGAAATTGAAGTGGCGCGACGCCGACGCGTCCGGCGCCAGCCCGGCGTGGATGCGTTCAACTTCCATCCATTCGATGGCGCCAGCCAACGTCGAGATGAACGGACGGCCGTGCGTGATGCACTGCCGCTTGAGCGCCAGCGCTTCGGGAAAAATCGACGACGGGTCGACGGGATCAATCAGGTAGATCGCGCCGTCAAATGGCGCCTGCCCATCGCGCCCTTCGGTCACGCGCGCCACCAGCTTCATCAGGCCGCCCTCGCGGCCATAGGGATAGCGGATCAGGCCGGGATAGCCCTGCAGCATGCCTTCGCGCACGATCGCATCATGGGTGCGCCCGACCGTGTGCAACTGCACACCCAACTCGCGGATGGTGGACGAGCACGCACGCAGCCAAGTGAACAAGGCAGCGTCGGGGGTTTCGTGGTGC
This sequence comes from Achromobacter sp. 1012554356, assembly GCF_059760815.1. Taxonomy (NCBI): domain Bacteria; kingdom Pseudomonadati; phylum Pseudomonadota; class Betaproteobacteria; order Burkholderiales; family Alcaligenaceae; genus Achromobacter; species Achromobacter sp. 1012554356. The sequence continues at coordinate 115,507 of NZ_JCBANC010000004.1, forward strand.
AGACGATTGGCGGCCAGGCCAAAACGCAATTGGGCAGCGGGCATCGGTAGACTCGGCTGGAAAGGTCAAACAAACGGATCCCCGATGATACCGTGGCCCACGAGACGACGGCGTGTCAGACGCAGGACCGCGCTCGAGCCTGTCCGCAGCATGGCGGCAGCGCCCAAAAAAAACGCTCCCAACAGGGAGCGCCTTGCGCAGCCGCAATCAGTCGGCTTCTTCGATCCAGGCCATCTGAATGGCCTCCAGGATCTTCTCGCCGCAATGGGCGGGATCGTCGCTGAAGCCCGGCAGAGCCATGACCCAGTCGCGCAGCTGCGTGAAGCGCAGCTCCTTCGGGTCGACGTCAGGATGCGCGTCGTACAGCGCGGCCGCAATCTCGTAGGTGTCGGTCCACTTCATCAATGGCCCTCTTTGGCGTGATTGATCGTGTACTTGGGAATCTCGACTGTCAGGTCAGCGTCGGTCACCAGCGCCTGGCACGACAGGCGCGACGTCGGGGTCAGGCCCCAGGCCTTGTCCAGCAGGTCTTCCTCGTCGTCCGTCGCGTCTTCCAGCGACGAATAACCCTGCTTGACCACCACATGACAGGTCGTGCAGGCACACGACAGTTCGCAGGCGTGCTCGATATCGATGTGGTTGTCCAGCAGCACGCGGCAGATCGACACGCCCTTGGGCGCATCTTCGATCACCGCGCCTTCGGGACAGTAGTCGGGATGAGGCAATACAGTCAGTTTCGGCATAACTTCTTATTAGGCGATTTCGTCTAGTTTGCGGCCGGCCAACGCGGCGCGGATGCTGCGGTCCATGCGGCGCGCGGCAAAGTCGTCGGTGGCGGAGGACAGCGCTTGCACGGCTTGCGTCACCGTGTCCACGTCCTGGGCCTGCTGCGCCGCGATCGCGGCTTCCAGGCACTCGTCCACCCGCTTGCGTTCTTCCGGCTCAAGCAGGTCGCCATCAACGGCCAGCGCCGCCTGCACCGATTCCACCAGCTGGCGCGCGTCGACTTGCTGCTCGCGCAACATGCGCGCCTTGGCGTCGGTATCAGCCTGCGCCACGCTGTCGGCCAGCATCTGCGCGATCTCGTCATCGGACAGACCGTAAGACGGCTTGACCGACACCATCGCCTCTACGCCCTGGCTCTGCTCGCGCGCGGTGACGCTGAGCAAGCCGTCCGCATCCACCTGGAAGGTCACGCGGATACGCGCGGCGCCGGCCACCATGGGCGGAATGCCGCGCAGTTCGAAGCGCGCCAGCGAACGGGAATCCGCCACCAGGTCGCGCTCGCCCTGCACCACGTGAATGCTCATGGCCGTCTGGCCATCCTTGAACGTCGTGAATTCCTGGGCGCGCGCCACTGGAATGGTGCTGTTGCGCGGAATGATGCGTTCGACCAGCCCACCCATCGTTTCCAGGCCCAGCGACAGCGGAATCACGTCCAGCAACAGCCAGTCTTCGCCCGGCGCCCGGTTGCCCGCCAACAGATTGGCCTGCAGCGCGGCGCCCAGCGCCACGACCTGATCCGGATCCAGATCGGTCAGCGGTTCCGTGCCGAACACCTTGGCCACCGCGGCGCGCACGACAGGCATACGCGTCGCGCCACCCACCATCACCACGCCGCGCACGTCGGCCGCCTTCAGCGACGCATCGCGCAGCGCGCGGCGCGCCGTGTCCAGCGTGCGCTCGATCAGCGGCTGGGCCAGCGATTCAAACTCGTCACGGGTAAGCGTCAGCGCGACGTCGCGCCCGCCCGACAGCGCCAGGTTCAGGCTCGTCACGTCGGCGTCCGACAGCGTTTCACGCGCGGTGCGCGCGGCCATCAGCAAGCCGCGGCGCTCGGCGGGCGACAGTTCGCCCAAGCCCAGCTTCGCCACGGCGTGATCCGCGATCAAGACATCGAAATCGTCGCCGCCAAGCGCCGTATCGCCGCCTGTGGAGATCACTTCGAACACCCCCTGCGTCAGGCGCAGGATGGAAATATCAAACGTGCCGCCGCCCAGGTCGTACACCGCGTAGACACCCTCGGCGGCATTATCCAGCCCATAGGCAATGGCGGCCGCGGTCGGTTCATTCAAAAGGCGCAGCACGTTCAGGCCCGCCAAGCGCGCGGCGTCTCGCGTGGCTTGGCGCTGTGCGTCATCAAAATACGCAGGCACGGTGATGACCGCGCCCACTAGGTCGTCGCCCAATACGTCTTCGGCGCGCTGACGCAGCACCGCCAGGATCTGCGCGGACACTTCCACGGGGCTCAGGTCGCCCTGCGCCGTGCGAATCCGCACCATGCCGGGCGCATCGACAAACTCATAAGGCGCGCGCGTTGCCTGCGCCTCTTCCAGCGAGCGACCCATGAAACGCTTCACGGACACAACCGTGTTCAGCGGATCCTCGGCCTGCTGAGCCAGCGGCTCACGGCCCGTCGTGACCTTGCCGCCAGGGAAATATCGCACCGCCGAGGGCAGCAAGGCATGGCCTTGCGCATCGGGCAGCACTTCAGCCACGCTGCTGCGCACGGCAGCGACGAGCGAATTGGTGGTGCCCAGGTCAATCCCGACCGCCAGCTTGCGCTGGTGCGGCGCGGGCGACTCGCCGGGCTCGGATATCTGCAATAAGGCCATGATTCTGTTTTTCTGGTCAGTAGGCCGCGCCGGACAGGCGCCCATGACGGGAACGCCCCAGCGCGCCGTTGGCTATCCTGCGGGCTGCACGTGGGCCAGCTCCTGCGCCAGCTTTTCCACGAACATCCATTCCCGCACCTTGCGCCCGGCCGCCGCGTAATCGCGTTCGTCATCCAGAAGGCGCGTCAGCGTGGCGCGCATCTCTGCACGCGCATCGTCCAGTTCGGCTTGCAACGCTTCCAGGACGCTGGCGTCATCGCGCCCATCATCCAGCATCTCGCGCCAAGTCATCTGCTGCATCAGGAAAGCCGCGTCCATCGACGTGTTGCTTTCGGTCTGCAGGTCCACGCCCGCCTGCTCGCACAGGTAGCGCGCCCGCAACAGCGGATCCTTCAACTCGCGATAAGCCTCGTTGGCACGAGCCGCCCATTGCATCGCCACGCGGCGTTCCGCCGGGCTGGCCGTGGCAAAGCGGTCGGGGTGCACCTTCGCGGCGACGGAGCGCCAGGCGTGTTCAAGCGCCTGGCCGTCCAGGTCGAATCGTGCCGGCAAGCCAAACAGGCTGAAGTGATCGTCACCAGCCAAGACTTACACCGTGAACGACTCGCCGCAGCCGCAGGTCGCCTTCTCGTTGGGGTTGCGGAACTTGAAGCCTTCGTTCAGGCCCTCGCGGGCGTAGTCCAGCTCCGTGCCATCGAGGTACGACAGGCTCTTGGGGTCAATGAAGACCTTCACGCCAAAGCTCTCGAAGACGACATCTTCCGACTCGACCGCGTCGACATATTCCAACTTGTAGGCCATGCCGGAGCAGCCCGTCGTCCTAACGCCGAGCCGCAAGCCGATACCCTTTCCGCGCTTTTGCAAGTAGCGGCCGATATGGGTGGCAGCCTGTTGGGTCAGGGTAACGGACATGATCAGCCCGCCACAGCTTCGGCGGTGACCGAATGCTTTTCTTTGTAGTTCTGCACCGCGGCCTTGATCGCGTCTTCGGCCAGGATGGAACAGTGCACCTTCACCGGCGGCAGGGCCAGTTCTTCGGCGATCTGCGTGTTGCGGATGTTCATCGCTTGATCCAGCGTCTTGCCCTTGACCCATTCGGTCACGAGCGAGCTGGAGGCGATGGCCGAGCCACAGCCGTAGGTCTTGAAGCGCGCGTCTTCAATCACGCCGGCTTCGTTCACCTTGATCTGCAGCTTCATGACGTCGCCACAGGCCGGCGCGCCCACCATGCCGGTGCCCACCGAGTCGTCCGACTTGTCGAATGAACCGACGTTGCGGGGGTTTTCGTAGTGATCCAGAACTTTGGTGCTGTAAGACATGTTAATTCTCCACGTATATCAAGGCGCGGGCGCTTAGTGCGCGGCCCACTGCACGGTGTTCAAGTCGATGCCTTCCTTGGCCATTTCCCAAAGCGGCGACATATCGCGCAGCTTGCCAACCCGGCTCTTGATCAGTTCGACCGCAAAGTCCACTTCCTTCTCGGTCGTGAAACGACCCAGCGTGAAGCGGATCGAGCTGTGCGCCAGTTCATCGTTGCGGCCCAGGGCGCGCAGCACGTACGAAGGCTCCAGGCTGGCCGAGGTGCAAGCCGAACCGCTGGAAACCGCAAGCTCCTTGATCGCCATGATCAGGGACTCGCCTTCGACGTAGTTGAAGCTCACGTTCAGGTTATGCGGCACGCGCTGGTCCATGTCGCCGTTGAGGTAGACCTCTTCGATTTCCGACAGGCCGTTCCAAAGGCGATCACGCAGCATGCGAATGCGCTCGTTTTCGGTGCCCATTTCTTCGCGCGCCAGGCGGAAGGCTTCGCCCATGCCGACGATCTGGTGCGTGGCCAGCGTGCCCGAGCGGAAACCGCGCTCATGACCGCCGCCGTGCATTTGCGCTTCGATGCGGATACGCGGCTTGCGGCGCACATACAGCGCGCCGATGCCCTTGGGGCCGTAAGTCTTGTGCGCCGAGAACGACATCAGGTCGACCTTCAGCTTTTGCAAGTCGATTTCCACCTTGCCGGTCGCCTGAGCGGCGTCGACGTGGAAAATGATGCCCTTTTCGCGGCAGATCTCGCCCAGCGATTCCACGTCCTGGATCACGCCGATTTCGTTGTTCACCATCATCACGGACACCAGCACGGTATCGGGACGCAGCGCAGCCTTGAAGACATCCAGGTCGATCAGGCCGTTGTCCTTGACGTTCAGGTAGGTGACTTCGAAGCCCTGGCGCTCCAACTCACGACAGGTGTCCAGAACCGCCTTGTGTTCCGTCTTGACCGTGATGATGTGCTTGCCGCGCTCGGCATAGAAGTTGGCCGCGCCCTTGATGGCTAGGTTGTTGGATTCGGTGGCGCCGGAGGTCCAGACGATTTCGCGCGGGTCGGCATTGACCAGCTTGGCGACTTCTTCGCGGGCGCGTTCGACGGCTTCTTCGGACTCCCAGCCAAACGCATGGCTGCGCGACGCCGGGTTGCCAAAGTTCTCATAGAGCCAGGGCACCATCGCGTCGACGACGCGGGGGTCAACGGGCGTCGTGGCCGAATAATCCAGATAGATAGGACGGGTGGTCATTTCTACAACTCCTGATACTTCTTATACGGTGGCGTTGGCAGCAACAGTGGTGGTCGGAGCGTTGGCGGCGGTAGCGCCTCCCACCCGGTTCACACGCACTGCGCAGGCCTGCGCTTGATTCGTGGCTTCCTGCAACTGGCGCACGCGCTGCTGATCGACGAGATCCTGCAGGGACACCGAATCCAGGTAATCCACCATCTTGCGATTCAACGTAGCCCAGAGTTCATGCGTCATGCACTTGCCCGGCTTGCCGTCGTTGCCGCTCGTACAGTCCCGCTTGCCGCCACAGCTCGTGGCGTCCAGCGGTTCGTCGACGGCGAAGATGATGTCTGCAACAGTCACATTGCGCGCCAGACGCGCAAGCGAATAACCGCCGCCCGGGCCGCGGACGCTGTCCACGAGCTCGTGACGACGGAGTTTTCCGAAGAGCTGTTCCAGATACGAAAGCGAAATGTTCTGACGCTGGCTGATGGCCGCAAGAGTGACCGGGCCGCTATGCTGCCGCATAGCCAAGTCGATCATGGCAGTCACGGCGAAACGCCCTTTGGTAGTTAGCCGCATGGTGAATTCCCTGTGATTCCGGCAATGGCCGCCAGCGAATCCAGCGGTCAATACCCGAGTAATTGGCTCAAGTATAGCCTATTCCCGACTAATTTGGTATGGCTCCCAGCTACAAAAAACCGCGCATCTGCGCGGTTATTTACTGCCTTGTGCCTTGAGAGCCGCCCTGCGAGCGGCTCTGCAACCGGCCGATCAGGCAGCCTGGTACTGGGTAGCGCGCTTGCGGACCAATTCGAGGACGCCCTGACAGGCATCTTCCAGGTAGTCCAGGACCTTGCCGAAGCCGTCGGCGCCGCCGTAGTACGGGTCGGGCACGGTGGCTTCTTCGAACTCATTGGCAAAGCGCATCAGGAGCATCAGCTTGTGCTGGTACGCCTTGGGGCATTGCTGCTGCATGGCGGACAGATTGTCCCAATCCATGGCGAGGATAAGATCGAAGTCACGGAAGTCTTCCGCGGTGACCTGACGCGCCTCGCAGTGAGTGATCTCGTAGCCGCGCTTACGTGCCGCAGCCTGCGCCCGGGCATCAGGCGCCTCGCCGATATGAAACGCGTGCGTGCCCGCGGAGTCGATGCGAACAACATCGCCCAAACCCGCGTCATTCACCAAATGGCGAAACACGCCCTCTGCGCTCGGCGAGCGACAGATATTGCCCATGCAAACGAAAAGTACCTTGGTCATCATGGGAGCAAGTGTGCGGGAAAACCCGAGATAAGGCAAGCTTTTTTTGCACTCGCGCAATTGATGCAGCGCAAATTCAAGGCCCACATAACAACAACAAAATCATGGACTTGCAAGCTTATATTCAGGTACCCCATGAGACTCAAGCAGCGCAAAATTCCGGAATGGTTACACCATGATGGCAACGCACCACTTTTTGCACAATTTCAGCCTGCAGTAAGCAACGAGACATGACTTGAAACGTACGATCCGACCCTAAACTGCCCCGTCGAGCAACACCCGTTGCTTGAGCGCATTGAGCGAATCTCGCGCGGCCGCGGCCTGTTCAAATTCGAGGTTGCGGGCGTGGTCCATCATCAGTTTCTCCAGGCGCTTGATCTCGCGCGCCAGGGCCTTCTCGTCCTTCAACAATTCCGCAGGCACCGCCGCTTCCAGCGTGTCGTGCTGTGCAGGCGCCACGATACCGTCGATCAGTTCGCGTACTGCCTTATGCACACCGCGCGCCGTGATGCCGTTGTCGACGTTGAATTGCAACTGCTTCGTGCGCCGGCGCGCGGTTTCGTCCATGGCGCGCTTCATGGAATCCGTGATTCGGTCGGCATACAGAATGGCGTGACCGTTCAGGTTGCGCGCCGCGCGCCCAATGGTCTGAATGAGGCTGCGCTCTGAACGCAGGAAACCTTCCTTGTCCGCGTCCAGGATGGCCACCAGCGACACTTCCGGAATGTCCAACCCTTCGCGCAGCAGGTTGATGCCCACCAGCACATCGAAGGTGCCCAAGCGCAAGTCGCGCAGGATTTCGACGCGCTCGACCGTATCGATGTCCGAGTGCAGGTAGCGCACCTTCACGCCATGCTCGCTCAGGAAGTCGGTCAGGTCTTCGGCCATCCGCTTGGTCAGCGTCGTGACCAGCACGCGGTCGCCTTGCGAAACGCGAGTCTTGATCTGGCCCAGCAGATCATCCACCTGCGTGCGGGCAGGCAGCACCTGCACGATCGGGTCGACAAGCCCCGTGGGACGCACCACCTGCTCCACTACGTTGTCCGCGTGCTCCTGCTCGTACGCGGCCGGCGTTGCCGATACGAACACGCATTGGCGCATCCGGGTTTCGAACTCCTCGAGCTTGAGTGGACGGTTGTCCAGCGCCGAGGGCAGCCGGAAGCCGTACTGCACCAGCGTTTCCTTGCGCGAGCGGTCGCCGCGGTACATGGCGCTGAGCTGGCCGATCGTGACGTGGCTTTCGTCAATGAACATCAGCGCGTCGGACGGCAGGTAATCAATCAGGGTCGGTGGCGGGTCGCCCGGCGCGGCGCCCGACAAATGACGCGAGTAGTTCTCGATGCCTTTGCAGAAACCCAGTTCCTGCAGCATTTCCAGGTCGAAGCGGGTTCGCTGTTCAAGACGCTGGGCCTCCACCAGGTGACCATCATCGACGAAGCGCTTGACGCGTTCGCGCAGCTCTTCCTTGATGGTTTCGATGGCGCGCAGCACGGTATCGCGCGGCGTCACGTAGTGCGAGCCAGGATAGACGGTGAATCGCGGCAACTTCTGGCGGATGCGGCCCGTCAGCGGGTCGAACAGTTCCAGGGTTTCGATTTCGTCATCGAACAACGTGACACGCAAGGCGAGCTCGGCACTTTCCGCCGGGAAGATGTCGATGGTCTCGCCGCGCACGCGGAAAACCCCACGCGTGAATTCGGCATCGTTGCGCGTGTACTGCATGGCAACCAGGCGCGCGAGAATCTCGCGCCGGGCGATCTGGTCACCGGCGCGCAGGATCAGCACCATCGCGTGATAGTCGCCGGGGTTACCGATACCGTAGATGCACGACACCGTGCCCACGATGATCGTGTCGCGCCGCTCGAGCAGGCTCTTGGTGGCCGACAGCCGCATCTGCTCGATGTGTTCGTTGATGGACGAGTCCTTCTCAATGAACAGGTCGCGCGTCGGCACGTAGGCCTCGGGCTGGTAATAATCGTAGTAAGAAACGAAATACTCCACCGCGTTCTTCGGGAAGAACTCGCGCATTTCGGCGTAGAGCTGCGCGGCCAATGTCTTATTGGGTGCAAGGACCAGCGCCGGGCGGCCCATGCGCGCGATGACATTGGCCATGGTGTAAGTTTTGCCTGACCCGGTCACGCCCAGAAGCGTCTGGTACATGAGACCGTCTTCGACACCCTGGGTCAGCCCTGCGATGGCCGTGGGCTGGTCCCCCGCCGGCGGATAGGGTTGATAGAGATGAAACGGGCTGTCAGGGAAATCGACGAATCCCGGACCTGCGGCGGGAGCCCCCGCGCTTGGGTCTATTGCGCTCTTAGGCATGCTAGACTGTTCCAGGGTAAACCCCCCATTATCCACAGCACTTCGTACTGCGTCCACCCACCTCATCAGAGTCTCATGAGCACCCTATTCGATTCCGTCGAGCTCGCGCCGCGCGACCCCATTCTTGGCCTGAACGAACAATACAACGCGGACACCCGCCCCGGTAAAGTGAACCTGGGTGTGGGCGTGTATTACGATGATCAGGGACGGATCCCGCTCCTGGGCGCAGTGCGCAAGGCTGAAACCGCCCGCATCGAGGCCGCTGCTGCTCGCGGCTACCTGCCGATCGAAGGCATCGCCGGCTACAACGCCGGTGCGCAAGCGCTGCTGCTGGGCAAGGATTCCGCGCTGGCCGCCGCCGGCCGTGTGCTGACCACGCAGGCACTGGGCGGCACCGGCGCCCTGAAGATTGGCGCCGATTTCCTGCGCCAGTTGCTGCCGGGCTCCAAGGTTCTGATCAGCAACCCCAGCTGGGAAAACCACCGCGCCCTGTTCGAGCGCGCCGGTTTTGAAGTCGGCACCTATGCCTATTACGACGCCACCACCCGCGGGCTGAACTTCGAAGCCATGCTGGCCGACCTCAAGGCCGCGCCCGCCAAGACCGTCGTTGTGCTGCACGCTTGCTGCCACAACCCCACCGGCGCCGATCCCACCCCCGATCAGTGGAAGCAAATTGCCGCTGTCGTAAAGGACAACAACCTGGTCCCGTTCCTGGACATCGCCTACCAAGGGTTTGGCGACGGCTTGACGGAAGACGCCTCGGTCGTGCGCCTGTTCGCCGACCTGGACATGACCATGTTCATCAGCTCGTCGTTCTCGAAGTCGTTCTCGTTGTATGGCGAGCGCGTTGGCGCACTGACTGTCGTGGCCGGCAGCAAGGACGAAGCCACCCGCGTGCTGAGCCAGCTCAAGCGCGTCATCCGCACCAATTACTCCAACCCGCCGACGCACGGCGGCACGGTCGTCTCCACGGTGCTGAACACGCCCGAGCTGTTCGCCCTCTGGGAAGAAGAACTGGCCGGCATGCGCGATCGCATCCGCCTGATGCGCGCGCAACTGGTCGACAAAATCAAAGAGCACGGCGGCAAGCAGGACTTCAGCTTCGTGCTGAAGCAGCGCGGCATGTTCTCGTATTCGGGTCTGTCCGCCGCTCAGGTGGACCGGCTGCGCGAAGAACATGGCGTCTACGCCGTGTCCAGCGGCCGCATCTGCGTGGCCGCGCTGAACAGCGGCAACATCGACAAGGTCGCAGCCGGCATCGCGGCCGTGCTGTAAATCGCCAGGCGGCGCCGCGCCGTCTTCAACCAAAAACGGGACCTGCGGGTCCCGTTTTTGTTGGCCTCGCGACCGGCTTGCTTTTTTGCGCTGCGTCCCCCAGAATGGCGCTGTATATATGTACAGTCCGCTCGCAACGGATCATCGCCATGGCCAGCAAACTCACGGATCGCCAACAACAAATCCTGGACCTCATCAGGCAAACGGTCACGCGCACCGGCTTTCCGCCGACGCGTGCCGAAATCGCCCAGGCCCTGGGTTTCCGCTCCCCCAACGCCGCCGAAGACCATCTCAAGGCGTTGGCTCGCAAGGGCGCCATCGAACTCACGGCCGGCGCCTCGCGCGGCATCCGCTTGAAGGACGCCACCACACCGGTCCAGTCCTCGCTTCCCATCCCCGCCCTCGCCCAGCTCCTATTGCCGCTCGTCGGCCGCGTTGCGGCAGGCAGCCCGATTCTTGCAGCCGAGCACGTTGAACGCGAAGTCGGCGTAGACCCTAGCCTCTTTGCACAGGCGCCCGATTATCTGCTCAAGGTGCGCGGCATGAGCATGCGCGACGCAGGCATCCTCGAAGGCGACCTGCTGGCTGTCAAAAAGGCATCTGAAGCCCGCAATGGCCAGATCGTGGTGGCTCGTATTGGCGACGATGTCACGGTCAAGCGCCTTCAGCGCCAGAACGGCCACATCGAGCTGCTGCCCGAAAATCCCGACTTCGAAACCATCGTGGTCAAGGCCGATCAGGAATTTGCGCTCGAAGGCATTGCAGTGGGCCTCATCCGCACCCAGGCGCTGCACTAGGCCGGGCTCGGCCTATGTAAAGTCGGGCCGCCATCATGCGGCCTGCGCCCCGCCCCTTGCAGGGGGGCCCAAGCTCAAAAAACAAAACCCCGCTCATGTGAGCGGGGTTTTTTGCTTTCGGGGCGTTCGCTACACTTGCGCCACCCCTGGGCTTCGGACGCCCTCTTTCGAGAGCGTCCTGCGTTCAAGACGCCATTAGTGCTTCATGACCGGGTCGGTCGAGCCGGGTTCAGCCGGCTTGGCAACCAGGGCATCCTTGACGGCTTCTTCCTCGGCCAACGGCTCCGGCAGACGTTCCAGGGCCAGTTCAAGCACCTTGTCGATCCAACGCACCGGCACGATCTCAAGGTGGTTCTTGACGTTGTCCGGAATCTCCGCCAAATCCTTGACGTTTTCTTCCGGGATCAGAACCGTCTTGATACCACCGCGGTGAGCCGCGAGCAGCTTTTCCTTCAGGCCGCCGATGGGCAGCACTTCGCCGCGCAGCGTGATCTCGCCCGTCATGGCGACATCTGCGCGCACCGGGATGCGCGACAGCGCCGACACCATGGCCGTGGTGATCGCGATACCCGCGGACGGACCGTCCTTGGGCGTCGCGCCTTCCGGCACGTGCACGTGCATGTCGTGCTTTTCAAACACGCTGTCGGCAAAGCCCAGGCGGCGAGCCCGCGAACGCACGACGGTGCGCGCTGCCTCGACCGATTCCTTCATCACGTCGCCGAGCGAACCCGTGCGCTGGATGACACCCTTGCCGGGCATGTCCGCGACTTCAATCGTCAGCAGGTCGCCGCCGACTTCCGTCCACGCCAGGCCGGTCACCTGACCAGTCTGGTTTTCCTTCTCGGCCATGCCAAAGGCGTAGCGGCGCACACCCAGGAAATCGCTGAGGTTGTCGGCCGTGACGTTGACCGCCTTGACCTCGAGCGTCTTGCCCTCGGCCTTGGCGCGATCGCTTTGGGTCAGCAACTGCTTGATGACCTTGCGGCAGATCTTGCCCACTTCGCGCTCGAGCGCACGGACACCGGCTTCGCGGGTGTAGTAGCGCACGATATCGCGCAGCGCGCTGTCGTCGACCGTCAGCTCGGTCTCCTTCACGCCGTTGTTCTTCATCAGCTTGGGCAGCAGATGGTCGCGGGCGATGTGGATCTTTTCTTCCTCGGTGTAACCCGACAGGCGGATCACTTCCATACGGTCCAGCAGGGCCGGCGGGATGTTCAGCGTGTTGCTGGTGGCCACGAACATGACGTCGGACAGATCGAAGTCGACCTCGATGTAGTGGTCCTGGAACGTGTGGTTCTGTTCCGGATCCAGCACTTCGAGCAGGGCCGACGAGGGATCGCCGCGGAAATCCATGCCCAGCTTGTCGATTTCATCAAGCAGGAACAGCGGATTGCGCACGCCGACCTTCGACATGTTCTGCACGATCTTGCCGGGCATCGAGCCGATGTACGTGCGACGGTGGCCGCGGATCTCGGCTTCGTCACGCACGCCGCCCAGGGCCATGCGCACGAACTTGCGGTTCGTTGCCTTGGCGATCGACTGGCCAAGCGAGGTCTTGCCGACGCCCGGAGGGCCAACCAGGCACAGGATCGGCGCCTTCACCTTGTCCACGCGCTGTTGCACGGCAAGATATTCGAGGATCCGTTCCTTGACCTTTTCCAGACCGTAGTGGTCGTTGTCCAGCACCGTTTCGGCGTTGCTGATCGAGTTGTTGATCTTGCTCTTCTTTCTCCAGGGGAGATTGATGAGCGTGTCGATGTAGTTGCGCACCACGGTGGCTTCGGCCGACATGGGCGACATGAGCTTGAGCTTCTTGAGCTCGGCATCGGCCTTCTTGCGTGCCTCTTTGGGCATGTGGGCAGCGATGATCTTCTTTTCAAGCTCTTCGATGTCCGCACCCTCTTCGCCTTCGCCCAACTCTTTCTGAATGGCCTTGACCTGCTCATTCAGGTAGTAGTCGCGCTGGCTCTTTTCCATCTGCTTCTTCACGCGGCCGCGAATCCGCTTCTCGACCTGGAGGATGTCGATTTCGGTTTCGAGTTGCGTGAGCAGGCCTTCGAGGCGTTCGGAAGTGCCGGTGATCTCGAGCATCTTTTGCTTCTGCTCGAGCTTCAGGGGAAGATGCGCGGCAATCGTGTCAGCCAGGCGACCGGCATCGTCGATGCCAGCCAGCGAGGTCAGGATCTCCGGGGGGATCTTCTTGTTGAGCTTAACGTACTGCTCGAACTGCGCGACGATGGCGCGGCGCAGGGCTTCGGTTTCGGAGCCTTGCATGGCGTCCGGTTCGATGGGCGACACCTGGCAGGTGAAGTGCGAATCGGCGTCTTCAATGGTGTTGATGCGCGCACGCTGCGTGCCTTCAACCAGCACCTTCACGGTGCCGTCAGGCAGCTTGAGCATCTGCAGGATGCCGGCGACGCAGCCAATTTCGTAAACGTCTTCAGGCGTGGGGTCATCTTTGCCGGCGGACTTTTGAGCCACCAGCATGATGCTTTTGCCCGCTTCCATCGCGACCTCGAGCGCGCGGATGGAGCGCGGACGGCCGACGAACAGCGGGATGACCATGTGCGGGAACACTACGACATCGCGCAGCGGCAGCAGGGGAAGGTCGATCGGGTCGGAAGGCAGGGTCTGGCTGGCAGACATATGAGGTTCCTCGGTATGACTCGGCGTATGGGGACGGGACACCCGGGTAATACCCGAGCAAACTCGTCAATTACGTCTGTTATGGGAACAATAGCCGAAAATTCAAGATCTCGGCCGCCTGGATCACCAAAAGGCCCCAAAAAGGCCCTGGAACCGCCTTCAGTATGCGGCCATGGCGGACGGCTGAAAAGCGCGATCGGGGGTGTAGAAGCGCCCTAGGCAAAAAAACCCGTTACGAGAACGGGCTTTTTTGAAATATCAGGCGGCGGCATCGCGGACTTCACCGCGCTCCGGCTTCTCTGGCGCGGCGTTTTCATCCGCGTAGATCAGCAAGGGCTTGCCCTCGCCTTCGATGGCGTTTTCGTCGAGCACCACACGCTTGACGTTGCCCTGCGAGGGCAGGTCGTACATGGTGTCGAGCAGCGCCTGTTCGATGATGGAACGCAGGCCACGAGCGCCCGTCTTGCGGCGCAGCGCCTTGCGGGCGATGGCCTTGAGCGCGGCGGGCCGCACATCGAGCTCGGCGCCTTCCATGGCGAACAGCTTCTGGAATTGCTTGAGCAAGGCGTTCTTGGGCTCGGTCAGAATCTGGACCAGCGCGGCTTCGTCCAGCTCGTCCAGCGTTGCGACAACGGGCAGACGGCCGACCAGTTCGGGGATGAGGCCGAACTTGATGAGGTCTTCGGGCTCGACTTCGGAGAACAGTTCACCGACGCCACGCTCGGACTTGGCGCGCACCGACGCCGAAAAACCGATGCCGGACTTTTCAGTGCGGTCACGGATGACCTTTTCGAGTCCGTCGAAGGCGCCGCCCACGATGAACAGGATGTTAGTCGTATCAACCTGGACAAAGTCCTGGTTGGGGTGCTTGCGGCCGCCCTGCGGGGGCACCGACGCCACCGTGCCTTCGATCAGCTTCAGCAAGGCCTGCTGCACACCCTCACCCGACACGTCGCGGGTGATGGAGGGGTTGTCGGACTTGCGCGAGATCTTGTCGATCTCGTCGATGTAGATGATGGCGCGCTGGGCCTTTTCGACTTCATAGTTGCAGTTCTGCAGCAACTTCTGAATGATGTTTTCGACGTCTTCACCCACGTAACCGGCTTCGGTCAGCGTGGTCGCGTCGGCCATGACGAAGGGCACGTTCAGCATGCGAGCCAGCGTCTGGGCCAGGAGCGTCTTGCCGGAGCCAGTGGGCCCGATCAGCATGATGTTGCTCTTGGAGAGCTCGACTTCGTCGCCCTTGATTTCGCCGTGGCGAATGCGCTTGTAGTGGTTGTAGACGGCCACGGCCAGCATGCGCTTGGGCGACGATTGCCCAATGACGTACTGGTCGAGGAAGGTCTTGATTTCAGCCGGAGTGGGCAGCTCGGAACGAATCGCCGCGCGCGCGGTAGCCTGCGCCTCTTCGCGGATGATGTCGTTGCACAGATCTATACATTCATCGCAGATGAATACCGACGGACCCGCGATCAGCTTGCGGACTTCGTGCTGGCTTTTATTGCAAAACGAGCAATGCAGCACCTTAGCGTCTGCCGATCCCTTTTTTTCAGGCATATTTCTTTCGTATCTCAGGTAAAGATGCGCCAGGCCGGATAAATGGCCTAGCGCATGCGCTTACTCAAACATGATGGCAGCGGGTCTGGATCAACCGGGAAGTCAGCCTTCGGACCGGGAGGCCATGACCTTGTCCACCAGTCCATACGATACCGCATCTTCGGCCGACATGAAGTTGTCACGTTCCGTGTCCAACTCGATGCGCTCCATGCTCTGTCCGGTGTTGGTGGACAGGATGCGGTTCAGGCGCTCGCGCAGATCCAGGATTTCGCGGGCCTGGATCTGGATGTCGGAAGCCTGCCCCTGGGCGCCGCCCGAGGGCTGGTGGATCATGATGCGCGAGTTGGGCAGCGTGAAACGCTTGCCCTTCTTGCCAGCCGCCAGCAGGAACGCGCCCATGCTGGCCGCAAGGCCGGTGCACAGGGTGGACACGTCCGGCTTGACGAACTGCATGGTGTCAAAAATGGCCATTCCCGCGTACACCGACCCGCCGGGCGAGTTGATGTACAGGGAAATGTCCTTGTCAGGATTCTCCGATTCCAGGAACAGCAACTGAGCCACGACCAGGTTGGCCGTGGCGTCGTTCACCGGACCCACCAGGAAAATGAGCCGTTCGCGGAGCAGACGCGAATAGATGTCGTAGGCGCGCTCGCCGCGCCCCGACTGCTCGATCACCATGGGAATGTAGCCCAGGCCGGTGGGGGTCACCGAAGACCCGCCATTCATTGCCGCATAGAAATCGGTGAATCTCTGCATAGTGTTACGCCATCCCCATCAACTGATCGAAAGCCACCTTTTCGTCGGTGACCTTGGCCTTTTCCAGAACATGCGCGACGACGTTGTCTTCGAGCACGATAGCCTCGATTTCAGCACGACGCTGGCGGTCTGCCAGGTAATAGCTGACAACCTGGGCGGGTTGTTCGTAGTTCTGGGCGAATTCTTCGATGCGCGCGCGAACCTGTTCCGGCTTGGCTTGCAGCTGAGCTTGCTTGACCAGTTCGGACACCAGCAGGCCCAGGCGGACACGGCGCTCGGATTCGTTCGAGAAGGCCTCGGCCGGGATCGGCACGGATTCGGCGTTCGGCACGCCGCGCTGCTTCAGTTCTTCGCGGGCAGCGGCGATACGGCCTTGCACGTCGTTGTCGATCAGGGCCTTCGGCACGTCGAACTTACCGGCTTCGACCAGGGCGTCCATGACGCTGGACTTGGTGCGGCCTTGCGAACGAACTTTGACTTCGCGCTCGATGTTGCTGCGGATGTCGGCCTTCAGCTTTTCGACGTCGCCTTCGGCTTGGCCGAGCGACTTGGCGAATTCGCCGTTCAGTTCGGGCAGGACGCCTTCAGCCACTTCCTTGATGGTGATGGTGAATTCGGCAGTCTTGCCGGCGACTTCCACGCCTTGGTAGTCATCCGGGAACTTGAGCTGGAAAACCTTGGTTTCGCCAGCCTTCAGGCCGCGGGCGGCTTCTTCGAATTCCGGCAGCATGCGGCCTTGGCCGAGCACGAACGGGAAGTCTTCGGCCTTGCCGCCTTCGAACGGCACGCCGTCGATGGTGCCGGCGAAGTCGAGGGTGACGCGGTCGCCGTCGGCGCTGGCGCGGCCTTCACGGGCTTCGAACGTGGCGCGTTGCTTGCGCAGCACATCCAGCGTCTGCTGGACTTCTGCGTCGGTGACGGCGGTTTCGTAGCGGGTGACGGCCAGGTCGGACAGGTCCGGCACGGCGACTTCAGGATAGACCTCGAACGTGGCGGTGAACGCCAGCGTGTCGTCGGAAACGCCTTCCGTCTTGGGCTCGAGGTTCGGGGCGCCAGCGACGCGCAGCTTGGCGCCGTCGATGGCTTGTTCAAAGGCACGGCCAACTTGGCTATTGATCACGTCGTAGCGGATGCTGGGACCATGGCTGCGCTCGAGCATGGCGAGCGGCGCCTTGCCCGGACGGAAGCCGGGGACCTTGGCGGTCCGAGCCACGCGCTTCAATTGCGCCTGGACTTCCTTTTCGACGTCGGCCACCGAGACGGCCAGATCAACACGGCGCTCCAGGCCGGAGAGGGTTTCAACCACAGGCTGCATTAAAAGACCTATTTTCCGAGAGATGAGATTACGGGCGGATAAACGCGGCATTTTACCGGAAACTTCCGGAACCCTGACGCAAAGGGGCGCGAGCCCCGGAATTGCCCGGATGCTCGCGCCCCGTTTATCGCCCAAAAAGCGAGGACGGACGCCTGGCCGCGAGGTTACTTGGCCTTGGCGATGCGGTCTTCGATGTGCTGCGCACGCTTGGTCGAGGACGGGTGGGAGCTCATCATATCGCTCTTGCCGCCGTTCAGCTCGGCCAGCTTCTGGAACGCGGTCACGAGACCACGGGTGTTCTGCTTCTTGGACTGCAGCAGATCAAACGAATAATCGTCCGCCGCGCTTTCCTGCGACTGCGAGAACTGCGCATTGATGAACTTCTCGGACAGGTCGCCCAGTTGCGAGGCGCTCAGCTTGGCAACAGTCGCGCCGCCCGCCGCGCCAGCCGCGTCACGCGCCGCCGACACCGTGTAGGCCGTCTGCATCGCCTTCTTGGTGTGACCCAGCGCCACGTGGCCGATTTCGTGACCCACCACGCCCATCACCTCATCGTCGGTCATCAGGTCCATGAGACCGCTATAGACGCGGATGCAGCCGTTGGCCATGGCCCACGCATTGACATCCTTGGTCATGTAGACCTTGTAGCTTGCCTTCTGGCCATTGACCGAGCTGCCCAACGACTTGGCGATCTTTTGCAGCCGGGCGTCATATTTGCTGCCCGGCGCGGCGATCTTTTCTTGCGAGTCGAGTTGCGCGCACGCTTGGTCAGACACGGACTTGATCTCGGCGTCGCTCAGCGTAGCCGCCTGGACAACCTTGCTGCCCGCGCCAACGAGCCCACCGATATCGAACGCATGTGCGGCCGAGTACGGTGCGAGCACAAAGGCCAACGCGGCGACGGTGTAGCGGATCTTCATGGGAACAAACTCCTATTGACTTGTTCTATGCAAACGAGGCGGCAATTCTATATACGCCAATAGCTCTCGAAGCATTCCGGCACAGAGTTTCGCAAATGCGATTTTCACTTACCAAAAAGCCGAGCAATTCGAGGGCTGCCATGCTAAGCACCGCCAGGCCTCTTGAAGCCAGCCAAAAGAGATGTCCGCTGTCCCATGGCGTTGTTAGAATTGCCGCCGCGCTTTTTTTCGCAAACCCCAACGGCTCGCACCCAACATGATCCCGAATCCCCCTCCCCGCCTTGGCCTGCTTCCCAGTCTCATCTTCAGTTCGCGCTGGTTGCAGCTACCGCTGTACCTGGGCCTGATCGTCGCGCAGGGCGTCTATGTCATGCTGTTCCTCAAGGAGCTCTGGCACCTGGTCACGCACGCCACCAGCTTCGGCGAAATGGAGATCATGCTGATCGTGCTGGGACTGATCGACGTGGTCATGATCTCCAACCTGCTGGTGATGGTCATCGTGGGCGGATACGAGACCTTCGTGTCCCGCCTGCGCCTGCAGAACCACCCCGACCAGCCTGAATGGCTCAGCCACGTGAATGCCAGCGTGCTTAAGGTGAAGCTTGCGATGGCCATCATCGGTATCTCGTCGATCCACCTGCTGCGCACCTTCATCGAAGCCGGCACCATCGGCACGCCGAACGCGCGCTTTACCGAAGCCGGCGTGATGTGGCAGACCATCATCCACGCCATCTTCATCCTGTCGGCGCTGGGAATCGCCCTGGTCGACAAGCTGTCGTCCAGCGGCAACGGCAAGCACTGAAGAAAGCCAGGACAAAAAAAGCCCCCACGCAGCAAGCCGTGGGGGCTTTTTTATGGATAGAACGCCGGGCGGACCCGGAACGCTACCCGAGAGATCTCAGGCCGCGACCTTGATGTTCTTGGCGCTGGGACCCTTGGGTCCGGTTCCAACGTCGAAAGTGACCCGCTGGTTTTCTTGTAGCGACTTATAGCCTTCGCTACGGATTTCAGAGTAGTGAGCGAAAAGATCCTTGCTGCCGTCGTCGGGCATGATGAAGCCATAACCCTTCTCGGCGTTGAACCACTTGACGATGCCGGTTGCCATGGGATGTCCTTGACCTAAAAAGCGATTGCTCGCGGGACGCCAGATCTTCAAGGATGGGAGAGGATAGCAACCGCGGCACCACTGACGGCGACCAAGGAGAACGCAGACCGCGTCGCTTGAGAATCTCGCTGAAATCAGTTTATTGGCGAACCCGGAAAAACGTCAAATGTCCGAAAGGGCGGGATTGACCCCGGAAAACGCCTGCTACACCCGCTAAAGAGCGCAAGCCGGCCCCGTGCGGGCGCCCAACATTTTCAACTTGCCACGTACCGATACACGTGGACACCGCGTCGCTTCGCGCCGCCTGCGCGCAGCGGCGCCCTACCCTGCAAAACCGCCCGACTCCAGAAACTCGCGTTCAGCCTGGGTGGTCTGGCGTCCCAGCGCCGCATTCCGATGCGGGAAGCGTCCGAATCGCTTGATGATGTCGCGATGCAGGACGGCCCAGCGCACGGCGTCGGCGCCCAGCGGCTCCATCAACGCGATAGCCCGATTCTGCGCGGCCAGGTTCTCGGCGTGTTCGAACGGCATATAGAAAAACTGGCGCAGCGAGGCATCGACTTGCAGGTCGTGGCCTGCCGCGATGGCGCGTTCGGCAAAATGCAGCGCCAGCGCATCGGTGGCGAACATATGTCCAGTATCGCGGTAGGCATTGCGGGGGAACTGGTCCAACAGAATCATCAGCGCGATCGCGCCCGCGGGTTCGTCCAGCCAGGCATCGAGTTGGCGGGCAGCAGCCGCCATGTGCGCGGCTTCGAAACGCGCGCAAAAGTCGGCATCGAACTGTGCGCTCTTACTGAACCATTGCGCGGGCCCGGCATCGAGCCAGAAATCGACCACTTCGTGGGGTTGCGTGACGAACGGCGTGGCAATCGGCGTGGGCAAGGTAGCGGTCATGGCGGCGATGGATCCGTAGGATTGATAACGCGCAGAAAACAAAAAAGGCCCCACTAGGGGGCCTTCTTGAGAAAACTCAGATCCTTACAGGACTTGAATCTTCGTGGCTTGCGGGCCCTTGGGGCCATTGGCCGTCACAAAGCTGACGCGCTGGTTCTCTTCCAGAGACTTGAAGCCCGAGCCCTGAATTTCGGAGAAGTGAGCGAAGAGGTCCTTGCCGCCCGCTTCCGGGGTGATGAAGCCATAACCCTTTTCCGAATTGAACCACTTAACGACGCCGGTTTCCATACTGTATTTCCTAGAGATAATGGGCAAATGCCCGGAGGTCACGAATCAATCAAGGAGGGGACAGTAGAACAATAACGCTGAGCCGGAAAAGGCACGGCACTGATCGAAAATCGCAACGCTTGTGATCGTGTGCCGACACTATCGTTATGTTCCCCTCACAAGTCAACATAATCCTAAAAAATACGTGCCAATAATGCAACAAAGAGAAACTGCGCAGTTAATTCGCACGTTTTTAAAGGCAAAACGGGTCCCTGCATAGGTGTAAACACCCATACATCATAAAAAAACAAACAAGGCTTATATAAATGCCATCTAAAGTCAGCGCGACCTGCAATACGCCGTTTGGATGACACTATGGTTTGCCGTCAGGCTTACTCGTCGATAGGTAAACCCAACAAGTCGAGCGCCGCGCCGAAAGCATCGGGGCCCGAGCAAAGGAAAACCGCCACGTCGCCGGGATTCATATTTTCCAGCACTTGGTCGATCTGTTCTTGCGCATTATCAACATTGTCGACATTGGCGGCGTGTATGTCCGCTCCTGCTTCGACTTTTTCGCGCGGCACGATGTCTGCGATCGCATTGAGATCATCCACGCCCATGACGGCGTAGAC
The DNA here is from genome assembly GCF_059760815.1 of Achromobacter sp. 1012554356. Taxonomy (NCBI): domain Bacteria; kingdom Pseudomonadati; phylum Pseudomonadota; class Betaproteobacteria; order Burkholderiales; family Alcaligenaceae; genus Achromobacter; species Achromobacter sp. 1012554356. The sequence goes on from NZ_JCBANC010000004.1 coordinate 136,417, forward strand.
GCTGATGCTTTCGCCATCCAGCGTGGTGTGCAGCTCGACGCCGCCCGCTACGTCGGCAACGTGCCGACTGAGTATTTCCATTTCCATCTTCCTTGATTTGCGGGCCGAGCCCGCCAGGGCGCGCACCGTGCAGGTGCTCACGCACGCCCAGGCGCGACTATAACAGCCTTGGGCTAACGTTTCTTGGTCAGGGGGCCGAGTGACTGGCGAGCGGCCCCGGAAGTGGCGGCCACACTGCGGCTGCGCACCCCGGCTTCGGCCAGCACACGGGCCAGCGGCTTCTGCGCGGCCAGGAACGCGGTCTTCTCGTCACCAGCCAGCTTGCAGAGGAACATCTGAGCTTGGAGCTGGGTGCGGCGGGCCTTGCGGTTGTCGGCCTCTTTGGCGAGCCATTCGCCCACCCAGACGGCGGCGGACTCGGCATCGCCCTGCTGCTTGACGTGGCCGAGCAGGTCGTAGACGGTCACGCCGTCGATACGCTCATCCTCGCCGCGCGAGAGATACAGCTTGGCGGACTGGCCCGTGTAGCCGGGGACGACCGCCAGGCAATCCCGTTCTGCGGGTTTTTTCATGGTGTTTTCGAGTGTGGTTTAGCAAGAACCCCGGACTGTAACGCAGGCGCGCGCGCTGTCCTATTGCTGCAGCCGAAGTCTGCTATCGTCGTCGTGTTCTTTTATCCCTACATGGTGGACATCATGCAACGCGATTTCGATCTGGTCGTCACGATTCTGGGCGCCCTGCGCGACGCCCCCGGCCCCAACCTGAGCACGCACGACATCAAGAACGCCGCGCTGGCGCCCCACCCCGAAGAGCAAGGCCTGCAGGTCATCGCGCATCACCTGGACTTGCTGGAAGACGCCGGCCTGGTCAAGCAGGTCAGCGAGACTGCGGCGAATGCGGGCGCAACGCGCTGGCGCATCACCTGGAAGGGGTACGACGCCCTCGAGCAGGATGAGGACGACGAAGACGATGAGGACGAGGACTACGACGCGGAAGAATGAAGCCGCTGCTGCCGGATGCGACGCGTCAGCAGCGCCGCTGCCGCGCCAATCACCAGGCTGAACATGAAGGCGGCGATCGACAGCATCGCCGCCAGTTCGTCGAATCCCCCCTGGCGCGCAAGCAATAGCACCGCCGTGAAGATCGCCGCCGCCAATCCCAGCAGGCCGATCACCAGATGCTTGATCGACTGCAGCCGGCCGCACAAGGCGCCGCCGGCAAGCGCGGCGGCCACCATGGCAGCCATGGACCAGAACAGATACTCGTAGTGCATGTGGACGGTCTCCGCCAAGGGCATTGAGGCGCAGGCATTATAGGCGGCGCCTGTCCCTCGGCCTTTGGGGCCACACCCTCCCCCCCGGGCAGAATGCGAACCGCGTTCAGGTCACCGCTACCACACTGATTTCCACCAATGCGCCGTAGTGGAGTTCACGCGTGGGCACGATGGCGCGCGCCGGGCGATGGCTGCCAAAGCAGGCTTCGTAGACCGCGTTGACCTCATCCCACAGGCTGACGTCCGGGATGTACACAGTGACGTTGACCACCGACGACAGCGACGAGCCCGCGGCCTCCAGAATGGCCCGCACGCTGCGTAGCGCCTCACGTGTCTGGCCGGCCGCGTCCGCCGCCAGAACGGGACGCGCGCCAGGTTCGGCCGGCGGCAAAAAGCCCAGTTGGCCCGAGACGAAGACGAAGCCGTTGGCGCGAACCGCCTGGGAGTAATGCCCGGCGGGCGGCGTGGCCTCGGACGTTTGAATGAAGTCCATGGCGGATTCCTTGTTGCGGTGCGGCCTACCAGCCACGGAAGCGTTCCCAACGTGCAACGACGCCCGGCTCGCCGGGACGCACGACCTCGTAGGCATCGTGCTGCGCGCAGGTCGCGCAAGCGTGATTCGGGACGATGCGCAACTTGGCGCCGATGGGCAGGTCGGGCAGGACCGCGTTGCTGCCGGGGCGCACCTTGATGATGCCCTGCTCCTGGTTGGTTTCGGCCAGCAGCACGTCCGGGTAGACCTTGCCCTGCGCATCGCACACCAGGCCGTATAGCTGGTCTACCGGCTGCTTTGCCGTGCCGCGGTCCCGCGACATGGCCATCCATCCCGCGTCGACCAGAATCCAGCCCTTCTCGGGCTGATGGCCGATGACGGTGGTGAGCACCGTGGCGGCGATGTCGTCCACGCTGCACACGCCCAGCCCGGCCATGACCAGATCAAAAAAGACATACACCCCGGCGCGGACTTCCGTCACGCCATCCAGCTTGCGCGCAAAGTGCGCGGTGGGCGTTGAACCGACGCTGACCACCGGGCACGGCAGGCCTGCGCCGCGAATCGCTTCTGCGCAACTGACGGCGGCCCAGCGCTCCTGTTCGGCCATGTCTGCAATCGCCTCGACGCTGCGGCACCCATAGGATTCGCCCGCGTGCGTCATGACGCCGCGCAGGCAGGCGCCGTCTTCGTGCAGCACGCGTGCGATCGCCAGCAGTCGATCCGTGTCCTTGGGCTGCACGCCGGCGCGGTGGCCATCGCAATCGATCTCGATGAGCGCCGGAATGGGGTCGCCAGCGGCCTTCGCACGCGCCGACACCGCACGCGCGGCTTCCAGGCTGTCGACCACCACTGTCAGGTCCACGCCGCGCTGACGCAAGGCCAGCACGCGGTCGAGTTTCGACGGCGACACGCCGACTGCATACAGCAGATCCGTGACGCCAGCGGCGGCAAACTGTTCGGCCTCCTGCAGGGTCGAGACGGCGGCCGGTCCTTGCGGCGTTGCCATGAGACGACGGGCTACCTCGATGGATTTGGGGGTTTTCAGATGGGGACGCAACCGGACGCCGTGACCGGCCATCAAGCCGTTCAGCCGTTCGATATTGCCCGTCATGCGCGCTTCGTCGAGCAGCAGGCAGGGCGTTTCCAGAGCATCCAGCGTGGACGCGGCGGTTTGCAGGGTCATGGCAATCTCTTCGGCGAGGGAGCGCGGGCACGACGGCCCCGCGGGAATCAGCGTGCAGTATGGCGCGGATGCCGCTTCCCAGGTTTAATAGAAACTTAATATCCCATTAAGTCTTGACTGAATGATCGCGACCGATGATCTGCGTTTTTTTCTAAGCCTGTCCTCTGCCGGCTCGCTTGCGCAGGCGGCCCGCGCGCTGGATGTGACGCCGCCCGCGGTGACGCAGCGTCTGAATGCGCTGGAGAAGCGGCTGGGCGTCAGATTGGTCAACCGGTCGGCCCGCGGCATTGCGCTGACCGAAGAAGGCCATCTCCTGACCATGCGCGCCGCACAGATCTGCAATGACCTGACCGAGCTGGCGGACGAGCTGGCGGGCCGGCGCGGCGTCGTGGCGGGGCATCTTCGTGTGGTGGCGCCGCTGGGATTCGGCCAACGCTACATCGCCGGCTTGGTGGCGGATTTCCGATCGCGCAGTGAAGACGTGACGGCCAGCCTGACGTTGTCGGACGGCCCTCCCCGCCTGGCGTCGGACAACTGGGACGTGATGGTCCACATCGGTGAGCTGCGCGATTCAACGCTGGTTGCCTACCCGCTGGCGCCCAACCGCCGCATTCTGTGCGCGTCGCGCGATTACCTGGCGCGCCGCGGTGCGCCCGCGACGCCGGAAGACCTGCGCAACCACGACTGCATCGCCTTACGCGAGAACGACGAGGACGTGACGCTGTGGCGGTTCCGGCGTCTCCGCGGCACGGCTGTCGGCGTGCGCATCGCGCCCGTCATGTCCTGCAATGCGGGCGCGACAGCGCTGGACTGGGCGCGTGCTGGACACGGCATCATTGCGCGATCGGAATGGGACGTGGCCGAGCACGTGCGCACGGGCGAGCTCGTGCCGCTGCTGTCGGGCTGGAACTTGCCCGACGCGAATGTGGTGGCGCTGGTGAAATCGCGGCAGGAACTGTCCGCGCGCACGGCGGGATTTCTGGCGTCCCTGCGCGCCGCCTTCGCCGTGCCGCCGTGGCGCGAGGCGCCGGCATGACGGGCCCGCAGGCATCGCGCCCGCCGGCCTGCAATCTACTCAATCCAGCATCGCTTCCGCTTCAATCTCGATCAGCCATTCCGGCAGCGACAGCCCGCTGACGATGATCCATGAAGACGGCGGCGGATCCACCTTGAAGCGGTCCCGCAGCGCCTGCGCCACGACTTCCTGTTCGGTACTTACCGAGTCGCAGATGTAGATGCGAAGCATGATGACCTGCGACAGATTGCCGCCGCCCGCCGCCAGTACCCGTTCGATATTGTCCAGCGCGGCCTCGGTCTGCACCTGCAGCCCCGGGCCGACTGTCTTTTCGTTGGCGTCCACGCCAACCTGGCCGGACAGCAGCATGCGGCGCTGGCCGGTCACGATGACCGCCTGGCTGAAACCGTACTGCACAGAATTGAATACCGTATCGGGATTGACGACGATTCGGGACATGAACTTCTCCTGTGCAAGCCGGCGCTGAGGGGCCGGCCATTCTAGCAATACGGGCGGCACGCGCCAGAAAACGGGCGCTGCGCAGGATCGACCAAACGCGGTATGGATGGGCGGCACGGCGTTTGCTACGCTGGTTCATCTGTTCAGCCAGGGTGATGGCCATGAGCGACAAGATCCGAGTCCTGTGCATTCAGCCCGCCTCCACGTCCGCGCGTTTCGCGTTTTTGCTGATCGCCTTGAAGTGGTCGCTGGGCGCCACGCCCCGGCCGTCGCGGCTACAGATAGGGCCCCATGATCTGGCGCCCGAAGGTTCGGAAGCCGCGTTCTGGCAGTTTGCGCTGCGCCACGCCTTTTCCAGTCAATCCATTCTTGTGACGCGCGGCGACCATTGGGATGTGTCGGCGTCGGTGGACGGCGACGAGGTCCGCGCGTTTGGCCGGACCTTCGCGCTGAGGCAATGCCTGTTTTGATCCGCAGCGTGGTTGGGTCCGCAATGTGACGCGCCTCAGGCGTCGGCGGGGGCCTTGCGGTGAAAGGCAGCTAATTCCTCGGCGGTCCAGCGCTGACGCGCCTCATCCTGACAGCAGGTGCGGTACACCAGCGCGCCCACATCCAGGAAGCGCTTCACATCGGTTTCCGTGAGCTTTCCCTGTACCTGCATGAGACAGTCCGCAAGGGTGGACAGTACGCCATCCCACCCGTCGAACCTGCCCGGCGACACTGGCAATGTGATCATGCGAGCCATCATTTCACTATGGTCCATGCTGAATCTCCGCTAAGACTCGGCGCCGCTCGGTCCGCATAGGCGAGGCGCCCCTGGATTCCTGCAGCAAGTGGCGTTCCTGATGGGAACCGGTGTCTGACACCTGCGTATCCGCACGGAAGGGTCGCTCATCGGGCGGGCGCTCGCCCTGTCACCGGATCCGGCGCGCGGCCCCGCAGCAACGATCCCGGATGGGTTTGCAGGTAGTCGGCCAGTTCCCGCAAGGACCGCGCCGTGCGCGCCAGTTCTTGCAGCAGCGCGCTCGTGTTGACGGGCAAACCGGAATCGGGACTGAGCAGCCCACCGACGGCGGCCAGTGACCGGCTTGCCTGACGCAACGTCGCGGTCGCCTCGGGCGCAAGCTGCGTGTCCAGGCGCTTTATCAGCTTGGACGTCCCCTGCAGCAGGTTGTTGAGTTCGCTGCCCAGGCCTTCAAAGGGGATCCTGTCGAGCTTGGTCAGGATGCTGTTCAGTTGAAGCTGCAACTGGTCCAGATTGTTCGGCACCGTTGGGATGAAAGGCGCTTCTTCCATCTTGAACGTCACGGGCTCGGCGTCGGGAAACACCGCCATGGCGACATACAACTGGCCCGTCAGCAAATTGCCGATGCGCAACTGCGCCCGCAATCCCTGGTCGATCATGGCGGCCATCAGCTTGCCGCTGGGATGCGTGTCGGTCGAGCCGGAAAACTCCTTGATTTCCTCGAACGTCTTCGCGCCCAGCCGCTCGGGATAGAGGGTGGCGTCCACCAGCGCATAGAACTGCTGCGTGGTGCGATCCAGTTCCAGTCCGATGGCATCCACCTGCCCGACCGACGCGCCGAACGCGTCGATCGGCGCGCCGACGGACAGTCCTCGCACCGACTGATCGAACCGCATACGGATGCGCAGCGGCGCGCCGTCCGGCTGCGCGCGCGCCGCGGTTTCGGAAGGGAAGATGACGAACGCGGCGTCCGGCTTGGCCGCAGTGTGCAGCCGGGTCTCGACGGAGTCGAAAGCGACGCCGCCAACGATCACCGAGACCAGCGACGGAGACCGCACTTGCAGCCCGCCCGCGTCCACCGAGAAATCCACCCCGCTGGCGTTCCAGAAACGCGTGCCTTCGTTGACGAAGGCGTCGTTGGGGGCATCGACGAACACCTGGATGTCGACGCCCTTGCCGGCGGCATCCAGGCGATAGCTCACCACCTGTCCCACCGCGATGCGCTTGTAATAGACAGGCGACCCGATGTCCAGCGAACCGAGGTCGTGGCCCTTTAGGGTGAAGCGCTTGCCCGGCCTGTCCTGCGTCACCTCGGGCGGTACCTCCAGGCCGGCGAAAGCGAATTTGGTCGCCTTGTCAGGATCGCTGCCGCCCTTCAGGCCGGCGGGATCCAGCCCGATGTAGGCGCCGGACAGCAACGTGCTCAGACCGGAAACGCCGCTGAGTGTCAGGCGGGGCCGCACCACCCAGAACACGGTGCCTTCTTGCAGGAGCCCTGCCGCGTCCTTGTTCAGCCGCACCGTCGCGATCACGCCGGTCCGGTCCGCGTTGAGCGCCACGCGTTGGACCGTGCCGACGTTCACTTCCTTGTAGCGGACCTGTGTCTTGCCGGCCTCCAGCCCTTCGGCCGTCTGGAAGCTGATCGTGGCCTCGGGCCCGGCGTCCATCCACACCTTCAACACAAGCAGCAGGCCACCCAGCGCCGCGACGATCGGCACCAGCCAGATCCAGGAAAACCGCCGGCCACGGCCAGCAGGCGGCGGCTTGTGGGCCGCGGCAGTCGAAGTCTCGGGCATTGAGGGCATCCTTCGTGAGCACGCGTCCGGACTCTGGGTGCAATCCCGATCAAGCGTCGCGCCGGGCGGTCCGCCGCGCAACAAGGGTATTCCCGACGTCGCCACCTGCCCCCTGCGCCAATAGCGAGTAGGATAGCCATCCCAATAAACAGGAAAACTCCGTGAACATCGAAATCCGTCCCGCCGCGCCGTCGGACGCGGCCCAGATCCATGCCTTCATCACCGAACTGGCCGTCTATGAGCGCGCCGCCCATGAGGTGATCGCCAGCGCCGCCGACGTCGAGCGCACCTTGTTCGCCGAAGGCGCCCCCGCCCGTGCATTGATGTGCCTGCTGGACGGCAAGGCCATCGGCTACGCCGTCTATTTCTACAGCTATTCCACTTGGCTCGGAAAGAACGGCATTTACCTGGAAGACCTATACGTCACACCCGAGCACCGTGGCATCGGCGCCGGCCGCGACCTGCTGCGCCATCTGGCGCGCGAGGCCGTGGCCAACGGCTGCGGACGGCTGGAATGGAGCGTGCTGGACTGGAACCAGCCCGCCATCGACTTCTATCAATCCATCGGCGCCCTGCCCCAGGACGAATGGGTGCGCTATCGGATGGCGGGCGACGCATTGGTCAACTTCGCCGAGGGCCGCCGCTAGGGCAGCCCGGGCCTGTCAGAACTCCGGCAGGTCGAACAGCGTGTGCAAGGTCGAACTGGGTACCGGCACGGATGCGAGGTGTTCTCGCCCGCCGGCATCCACCAGCACGCGCACCGCGCGCGATGCGACGGTCAGGCCGTCGACGCTGATCGCGGTTTCGACGTCGGCGCCGTCCTTGATGAGTTCGATCACTTCGGAGGCTGCGGCCGTCGTGGGCTCCGAGATCCACCCGGGAACGCCGCGCACGGCCTGCCCCCAGCGCACGTAGGCGATATGGCCGCTCCCGGCCTCTTTGCGCACGGCGACGATCACATACAAAGACATCCAGGCCTCCCTAAAGTGTGGCCTGGATCGTATAACAGCTTGGCGGCCGTGTGATGACCGCGCGCGCGTCAGGGTTCGATGTTGATCGGCGCAAAGGACTTCACCAGGTCGTCCAGCTGCTTGAGCTGCGTCAGGAACGGTTCAAGCTTGTCCAGCGGCAAGGCGCTGGGGCCGTCGCATTTCGCGTTCTTGGGATCGGGGTGGGCTTCCAGAAAGAGGCCCGCCAGCCCGACCGCCATGCCGGCGCGCGCCAGGTCCGCCACCTGTTCACGACGGCCACCGGATGCCGCGTCCAGCGACGAACGCTGCTGCAGCGCGTGGGTCACGTCGAAGATCAGCGGGCGGTTGCCGGACACCTTTTTCATGACGCCGAAGCCCAGCATGTCGACGACCAGGTTGTCGTAGCCAAAGCTTGTGCCGCGATCGCAGAGAATCAGCTTGTCGTTGCCGGCTTCGGTGAACTTCTCGACGATGTTCAGCATCTGCGCGGGGCTGAGAAACTGCGGCTTCTTGATGTTGACCACCCGCTGCGTCTTGGCCAGGGCGACCACCAGATCGGTCTGGCGCGCCAAAAAGGCCGGCAGTTGCAGGATGTCTGCGACTTCGGCCACCGGCGCCGCCTGCCAGGGCTCGTGCACGTCGGTAATGACCGGAACGCCGAACTCCATTTTTACGGCTTCGAAGATCTTCATGCCTTCTTCGAGGCCCGGTCCGCGATACGAGTGGATCGACGAGCGGTTGGCTTTGTCGAACGAGGCCTTGAACACGTAGGGGATGCCCAGCTTGGCGGTGACGCGCTGGTATTCCTCGCAGGCGCGCAGCGCCAGATCCTTGGATTCCAGCACATTGATGCCGCCGAACAGCACGAAGGGCCGGTCGTTCGCGCAGGCGATCGAGGGGGAAATTACGACTTCTGGGGCGGTCATGATGGGCGATCCTGTAAAGGTGAAGCAGGTGATAGTGCGTAATGTACAACCTGCCTCGTTGCCCCTCGCCCTGACCGCCCCCGTTTTCCCGCTGGCGGCGCCAAAAAAATTGATCCGCGACGCCGCGCTTCGGGCTTATCAGGCGCGCTCGATCGCCGGGTCGCTGACCAACCGGTAGGCCACCGCCCCGATGATCGCGCCAACGATCGGCGCCACCCAGAACAGCCACAACTGTTCCAGCGCCCAGCCGCCCACGAACAGCGCCGGTCCGGTCGATCGCGCCGGGTTCACCGACGTGTTGGTGACCGGAATGCTGATGAGGTGGATGAGGGTCAGCGCAAAGCCGATGGGGATGGCCGCAAACCCGGCCGGCGCCCGCCTGCTGGTGGCGCCGAGAATCACGAAGATGAACCCGGCCGTCAGCACCACTTCGGTCACCAGCGCTGACAGCAGCGTGTATTTGCCCGGGGAATAGGCGCCATAGCCATTGGCGGCAAAGTGGCTAGCCTTCAGGTCGAAACCCAGTTTGCCGTTTGCAATGCACGCGAGAACCGCCGCAGCCGCGATGGCGCCCAGGACCTGGACGATGACGTACGGCACGATTTCGCGGGCGGGGAATCGGCCGCCAGCCACCAGCCCCACCGTGACGGCCGGGTTGAAGTGCCCGCCGGATATGTGGCCAACGGCAAAGACCATCGTCAGGACAGTCAGGCCGAATGCCAGCGCAACGCCCGCGAATCCGATGCCCAATTGGGGAAATCCGGCGGCCAGCACCGCCGCGCCGCAACCGCCCAGCACCAGCCAGAAAGTGCCGAAAAACTCCGCGCCACAACGCTTGGGTAGTGAGTACATGTCCAATCCTTAAAAACGAAAGCCCTAAGGTATCGGCAAGCGCACGAGGCAATATTCAAGAATCGACAATCTTGACGATTCTTGAATGCCCGGCGTGCCGGGCGCACAGGTGCTGGACAAAATAGCCGGAGCGCCGGCCGCGTGAAATCGTGCGGATGGGCGATGGCGCCGCCGTGTTCGGGCGCGATCAAGGGACGAATTTCGTTGGCGAAAACAAACGGCGAGTGCTAATTTCAGCGGCACGCCTTCGCCGAAGGAACATCCGTGAAACTACTGCTCGCCTTTGTTCCCTTCATCACCTTTGCGCTACTGGAGCACCGAGTCGGCACCCACGCCGCGCTCGTGGCGGCCACGGCCGTTTCTGCCCTTCTGGTAATCCGGGACCGGTTCATCCTTCATGCTTCGCCCAAGACACTGGAAGTGGGATCGCTGATCCTCTTTGGGGCGCTGGCCTTCGCGACGCGCTTCGCGGAATTCAGCCCGTCGCTCTTGAGCGTTCGGCTGCTGGTGGACGCGGGCCTGCTGGCCATCGTGCTGGGTTCGATCTTTGCCGGCCGGCCTTTCACGCTTCAGTACGCGATAGAACGCGTGAGCCCCGAAGTGGCCGCCCGTCCCGCGTTCCGGCGCACTGCGGAACGGATCGCGTGGGCGTGGGCTGGCGCTTTCATGGTCATCGTGCTCGCGGATCTGGCGATGATGTACGTGCCGGCTTTCACGCCCACCGTCGGCACGGCGGTCATCCTGGCGGCGCTGGCAGCGGCGGCCTGGTTTACCGCGTGGTTGCCGAAGGCGGCAAGGCGGTAAATTCGCGCGGTGACGGCCGTGGCGGATCAGTCCCGCCGGACGCGCTCCGGCCACCGCACGGCAGGCACCCCATTGAGCGCTGGTCTGGCAAACAGATAGCCTTGGAACCGTTCGAATCCGGCGGCTTGCAGCCAGCACCATTCCTCGACCCGCTCCACGCCTTCGGCGACGGGCGTGATGCCCATGGCGCTGCACGCGCGGGCAATGGCGCAGACGATCGCCTGGCGGGGTCCATCCAGATGAATGTTCTGAATGATTTGACGGTCAATCTTGAGCTTGTCCGGCTGAAATTCGGCCAGCAGCGACAAGCCCGCAAACCCCGCGCCGAAATCGTCGATCGCGACGCCAATGCCTGCCCGGCGCAGGCGCTCGATCGCGTCCCTGAAGGCATGCGGCCGTTCGATGGCTTCCTGTTCGGTGATTTCAACGATTACGTTCTGCGGCAATAGCTCGCACGCAGCGACCTGATCCACTAGGCGGTCGACGGCGGACGAGTCCTCGATCAGCGACATGGGCAACAGATTGACCGACAGCTTCACGTCGGTCAGGCCCAGCCGTTGCGCCAGCGCGAATGCCGAGGCTTTGGACTCAAGGTCCACGCGGTAACGATCCGCGGGATCGAGGCTGGCGAACAACTGTTCCGGCGAGCCGCCGGATTGCCCGCGGATCAGGAATTCAAAGGAGGTTATCTCGCGCCGCAGGGGATCGACGATGGGTTGCAGCGCAAAAGGATACGGCCGCGCAGGCGCCGCGGGGTCTTCATGGGCCAAGGGGGCATTGCTGGTCTCAAACCGCCAGTTGACCGCGTCCTCGCCTTCGACGATATGGTCCGTGCCATGCGCATCGGCATACCAGCCAAGGATCTTCACCACCCGGTCATCACTGCCCGCCCACCGCGCCGGCTTTTTCATCTTTGCGAGGATGCGCGCGGAAACCTGTTGCGGGTCGAGCGCTCGCAGGTCAAGCAGGGCCATCGCGTCCCCGCCAAACCGGCGGGCGGGACCATGATCCCGCATGAGAAGCACAACGTTCTTGTGGGTCTCGTCGCGCTGGATGGCATCGAATATCCGGCTGACCGCCGCATCAGGGCCTTCCAGCAGTTGCACGAAATGAACGCCGTCAAAGAGCAAAAGGCCGGTGACCTGCATCGCAGCGTTGCGTGCGCGGGCGGGCGTCAGGAGGTCGTCCAGAGCCTGCGCGTTCATCGGTTCGACAGCTCGGCTGCGGTATATCAGTGTCGAAAGCATGTCGTGCTCTTTGCAAACGGGTCTGAAGGGTAATGGCTCGCGGCCAGACAGTTCAACCAGGCAGGCGACCGCTGCGGGCAATCTGTGCGCATGCGCCGTAACTGCGGCTACGTTGATTGATCGGCCAGTGGGCGCCAAGCATGCGGCGCTGCAGATGAACCGTGTGGACGGTGCAACGGCTGATTGGCGCGAAATGGCGGCCGATGCCGTCTGGAGACTTCTAGACCGCAGGCATGCGGCCTGAAAGGATCGCTCTGGCGGGTTCGGGCTGGATGATTCGGAAAAACCGGAGGTAAACCGGAAACCTTCCAAGAACCGAAGCCGTCGCGGCCTGATCGGTCCCAATTATTCCGAAAATGACAGGTTCAGGACCTAAATCATTGAAATCATGGGGGGTTTGGTGGTGCGAAGGAGGGGACTCGAACCCCTACACCTGTTACGGCGTCAGGACCTAAACCTGGTGCGTCTACCAATTTCGCCACCTTCGCAATAGGCCAAGCCCGCTATTGTAGCTTGCTTGTTAAAATCTTGCGTCATGAATCCGCGCCTCGATGCCCTACACCCCTACCCGTTCGAAAAACTGCGGGCTTTGCTGGCCTCTGCCAGTTCGCAGCCGGACGGCATTGCGCCCATCAACCTGTCGATCGGCGAGCCCAAGCACGCCGCGCCGGAGCGCGTGGCGCAAGCCATCCGCGATAGCATGGCCGGGCTGTCCGTCTACCCGTCCACGAAGGGCGATCCTGCGTTGCGCCGGGCGATTTCGGAGTGGCTGGCGCGCCGGTACAGCATTCCCGCGCCCGACGCCGACACGCAGGTGCTGCCGGCGCTGGGATCGCGCGAGGCGCTGTTTGCGTTCACCCAAACCGTGATCGATCCCTCGGCCGGCTCGGTGGTGATCTGCCCCAATCCGTTCTATCAGATCTACGAAGGCGCCACACTGCTGGCGGGCGCGACGCCCTACTTCGTCAACGCCGATCCGGTGCGCAATTTTGGCAGCGACTGGAACCAGGTGCCGGACGACATCTGGAAGAAGACGCGCCTGGTGTTCGTGTGCTCGCCGGGCAATCCCGCCGGCAACGTCATGTCGCTGGAAGAATGGGAAACCCTGTTCAAGCTGTCCGACCGTCATGGCTTCGTGATCGCGTCGGACGAGTGTTATTCCGAGATCTACCTGGACGAAGGCGATCCCCCGCTGGGCGGTTTGCAGGCGGCGCGCCGTCTGGGCCGGGACGACTACCGCAATCTGGTGGCGTTCTCCAGCCTGTCCAAGCGGTCCAACGTGCCGGGCCTGCGGTCTGGCTTCGTGGCGGGCGACGCGGCGCTGGTCTCCCGGTTTCTGCTGTATCGCACGTATCATGGCAGTGCGATGAGCCCGATCGTGTCCGCGGCCAGCGTTGCCGCGTGGACGGACGAGTCGCACGTGAAGGAAAACCGGCGCCAGTACCGCGAGAAATTCGATGCGGTCGTGCCCATCCTGCAAAAAGTGCTGGATGTGTCACGGCCGCAAGCCTCGTTTTATCTGTGGGCGGCAACGCCCGGTTCGGATACCGCGTTCGTGCGCGACCTCTATGGCCGCACCGGTGTTACCGTGCTGCCGGGCAGTTTCCTGGCGCGCGAAGCGCATGGCTTCAATCCCGGCCAGGGACGCATCCGCATCGCCCTGGTGGCGCCTTTGGCCGACTGCGTGCAGGCGGCCGAACGCATCGCCCATTTTGTACATACCTCTGTTTGACCAACCTTTAAAAGCTGAGCCGATATGACTCTCGACCTGCAGACCACCATTGAACAAGCCTGGGAAAACCGGACCAACCTGTCGCCCACCGACGCCAGCGCGGAAGTGCGCGAAGCCGTTGAGCACACCATCGACGGGCTGGATCTGGGCCGCCTGCGTGTGGCCGAGAAGATCAATGACGACTGGGTCGTGCACCAGTGGATCAAGAAGGCCGTGCTGCTGTCGTTCCGTCTGAACGAGAACGCCATCATGGGCCAGGCGCCCCTGCAGTTCTACGACAAGGTGCCGCTCAAGTTTTCGGAGTTCGGCGACAACGCGTTCAAGCAAGGCGGCTACCGCGTGGTGCCGCCGGCCGTGGCCCGCCGCGGCTCGTTCATCGCCCGCAACGTCGTGTTGATGCCGTCGTACGTGAACATCGGCGCCTACGTCGATGAAGGCACCATGGTCGACACGTGGGCCACCGTCGGTTCGTGCGCCCAGATCGGCAAGAACGTCCACCTGTCGGGTGGCGTCGGCATCGGCGGCGTGCTCGAGCCCTTGCAGGCCAACCCCACCATCATCGAAGACAACTGCTTCATCGGCGCGCGCTCCGAAGTCGTGGAAGGCGTGGTGGTCGAAGAAAACTCGGTGCTGGCAATGGGCGTGTTCCTGTCGCAAAGCACCAAGATCTATGACCGCGCCACGGGCAAGGTCACCTACGGCCGCGTGCCCTCGGGTTCGGTCGTGGTCCCCGGTTCGCTGCCGTCGGCCGACGGCTCGCACAGCCTGGCCTGCGCCGTGATCGTCAAGCGTGTCGACGCGCAGACCCGCGCCAAGACCAGCATCAACGACCTGCTGAGGGCTTGATGAGCAATTCGGCCGTACTGGATCTGGTCAAGGACCTGATCGCGCGTCCCTCCGTGACGCCCGCGGACGAAGACTGCCAGGCGGCGCTTGCCGCCCGGCTCGAACGCATCGGCTTTACCTGCGAGACCATCGCGCAGGGCGGCGTGACCAATCTGTGGGCCCGGCGCGGCAGCGCCGCCCCGCTGACGGTCTTTGCCGGCCACACCGACGTGGTGCCCCCGGGTCCGCGCGAAAAGTGGAACAGCGATCCCTTCGTTCCCACCGAACGCGAAGGCTGGCTGTATGGCCGCGGCGCGGCCGACATGAAAAGCTCGATCGCCGCCTTCGTGGTGGCGGCCGAGGAATTCGTGGCGGCCCATCCGCAGCATGGCGGTTCGATCGCCCTCCTGATCACGTCCGATGAGGAAGGCCCGTCCATCGATGGCACCGCCATCGTCTGCGACGCGCTCAAGGCGCGCGGCGAGCAGCTGGATTACTGCATCGTCGGCGAGCCCACGTCGGGCGACGTGCTGGGCGACACCTGCAAGAACGGCCGCCGCGGCTCGTTGTCGGGCAAGCTCACGGTCAAGGGCATCCAGGGCCACGTGGCCTACCCGCATCTGGCGCGCAACCCCGTGCACCAGCTTGCGCCGGCGCTGGCCGACATCGTGAACATCGAGTGGGACAAGGGTAATGAGTACTTCCCGCCCACGACGTTCCAGGTGTCGAACCTGAACTCCGGTACGGGCGCCACGAATGTGGTGCCGGGCGAGGCTGTGGCGTTGTTCAACTTCCGCTTCTCGACTGCCAGCACGCCCGAAAGCCTGAAGCAGCGGGTTCATGCCGTGCTGGACAAGCACGGCCTGGAATATGACCTGGAGTGGGAACTGGGTGGCGAGCCCTTCCTGACCCCGCGCGGTTCGCTCACCGATGCTTTGGTGCAGGCGATCCACGCAGAGACGGGCGTGACCGCCGAGCTGTCGACCACGGGCGGCACGTCCGACGGCCGCTTCATCGCCAAGATCTGCCCGCAGGTCATCGAGTTCGGCCCCGGCAACGCCACGATCCACAAGGTCAATGAGCGAATCGAGGTCGCCTCGCTGGAACCGCTTAAAAACATCTATCGGCGCACGCTGGAAAACCTGCTGTTGCCCGCATGATGCACGCGCCGGCGGGACTCTCGTCCCGCCGCGCACACTTTCCAGCCCCCTTCCAGGGGGCGTTTTTCCGTTTTCCCCCTGGGGCGGTGAATTGAATGCCTGATACGAACGCTACCTCCCGCGAAGAACTGCAGACCGTGCGCGACCTGATCCGCTACGGCGTGTCGCGCCTGAATGGCGCCCAGGTGTCGCTGGGACACGGCAGCGACAATGCCTGGGACGAGGCGGTCTACCTGACCTTGCACGCGCTGCATCTGCCGCTGGATACGCTGGATCCTTTCCTGGATGCCCGCGTGGTGCGCGAAGAGCGCGAGCGCGTGCTCGACCTGCTGGACCGCCGCGTGACCGAACGCGTGCCCGCCGCCTACCTGACCAACGAAGCGTGGCTTCGCGGCCACCGGTTCTACGTCGACAAACGGGTCATCGTGCCGCGCTCGCCGATCGCCGAGCTGCTGGACCAGGGGCTGTCGCCGTGGGTGCAGGATGCGCTGGCGGTAGAGAACGTGCTGGACATGTGCACCGGATCAGGTTGCCTGGCGATCCTGTCGGCGCTGGCCTTCCCCTACGCGCACGTGGACGCGGTGGATGTGTCCGCCGACGCGCTGGAAGTCGCCCGTCGCAACGTCGACGACTACGGTCTTTCGGACCGCCTGGACCTGCACGCCAGCAATCTCTTCGACAACCTGCCCGCGCGTGAATACGACGTGATTGTCTGCAATCCGCCCTACGTGAACAGCGGTTCGATGCGCGTCCTGCCCCAGGAATACCTGCACGAACCGCAACTGGCGCTGGCCGGCGGCGACGACGGCATGGACCTCGTGCGCCGCATCCTGGACGCGGCGCCCCAATACCTGTCGGAGAACGGCGTCCTGGTGCTGGAGATCGGCCATGAGCGCGATTTCTTCGAGGCCGCCTTCCCGCAGCTTTCGCCCGTCTGGCTGGACACTGAAGAAGCTTCGGACCAGCTTCTGCTGCTTACCCGCGAGCAACTGAGCCTGTGATACGCGCCAATGGATTGACCCTGCGCCGCGGTACGAAAGTGCTGCTGGACGGCGCCGAATTCGTCGTAAACCCAGGGGAACGGGTCGGCATCGTGGGCAAGAACGGCGCGGGCAAGTCCTCGCTGTTCGCGCTGCTGACCGGCTCGCTGGATCTGGACGCCGGCACCTTGTCGTTGCCTGCTGGCTGGCGCATCGCCAGCGTCGAGCAGGAGCTTCACGCAGACGACCGCCCTGCCCGCGAGTTCGTCATCGACGGCGACACGCACCTTCGCGCGCTGCAGGCGCAGCGCGCGGCGCTGTCCGATGATCAAGGCACGCAGATCGCGGAAGTGGAAGCCGCATTGGTGGAAGCCGGCGCCTGGAGCGCCGCGTCGCGCGCCGAACAACTGCTGGCCGGCCTGGGCTTCAAGCCGGCCGAATGGACGCAGCCCGTCGAGAGCTTCTCAGGCGGCTGGCGCATGCGCCTGGCCCTGGCCCGTGCGCTGATGGCCCCGTCCGAATTGCTGCTGCTGGACGAGCCCACCAACCACTTGGACCTGGACGCCATGCTGTGGCTGGAGAAATGGCTGGTCGCCTATGAAGGCACCGTCATGCTCATCTCCCATGACACCGAATTCCTGGATGCGGTCGCACGGTCCATCCTGCACTTCGACCATGCGAAGCTGACGCGCTACCGCGGCGGCTATGGCGACTTCCTGACGCAGCGCGCAGAGCGCCTGCGCCAATCCAACATTGCCTACGAGCGCCAAACGCGCGAGACGGCCCGGCTGCAAGGCTTCATCGACCGCTTCAAGGCCAAGGCATCCAAGGCCAAACAGGCGCAGAGCCGCGTGAAGGCGCTGGCGCGCATGCAGGTGCTGGCGCCGCTGCAGGCCGAAGCGGGCATCGACATCCGCATTCCGTCGCCCGAACAGGTGCCCGATCCGCTGCTGACGCTGGAACACCTGTCGGCCGGCTACACGGACGCCGACGGCAACGCCGTGCCCATCCTGCGCGACGTGACCCTGATGGTGCGCGCCGGCAGCCGCGTGGGCGTATTGGGAGCCAACGGGGCTGGCAAGAGCACGCTGATCAAGACCTTGGCCGAGGAGATCCCCGTGCAGGCTGGCGAACGCCGCGCTTCACGCGGCTTGGCCATCGGGTACTTCCACCAGCACCAGCTAGACATGCTCGATGTGGACAGCACGCCGATCGCGCACCTGGCCCGCCTCGCGCCGGAAGCGCGCGAGCAGGAGCTGCGCAATTACCTGGGCGGTTTCGGTTTTTCGGGCGATACGGTGACAAGCAAGGTCGGCCCGATGTCGGGCGGCGAAAAGGCGCGGCTCGCGCTGTCGCTCATCGTGTGGCAAAAGCCCAACCTGCTGCTGCTGGACGAACCCAGCAACCACTTGGACGTGGAAACGCGCGAGGCCCTGGCCACCGCGCTGGCGGACTTCGGCGGCAGCATGCTGCTGGTCTCCCACGACCGGCACCTCTTGCGCACCACCGTGGACAGCTTCTGGATCGTGGCGGACGGCGCGGTGCGCGAGTTCGACGGCGATCTGGAGGACTACCGCGACTGGCTGGCCGCCCGCAATGCGGACGAGCGGGCCGAGGCGCGCGAGAACGCCGAGAACGGCGGCGAAGCGGTCGTGGATCGCAAGGCCCAACGCCGTGCCGAGGCCGAACAGCGGCAACGCCTGTCCGCCCTGCGCAAGCCGCTGGAGTCCAGGCTGGCCAAGGTGGAAACCGAGATGGAAAAGCTGAAGGTGAAACTGGCGGCTCTGGACGCGGTGATCGCCGATCCGGACCTGTATTCCGACGCGCGCCGTGCCGAACGCCAGAAGGTCATGGCGGAACACGGCGAACACGGCAAGCGGATGGGGGAACTGGAAGAGCAGTGGCTTGAGCTGCAGGGCTCGCTGGAAGAGATAGACCAGAGCGAAGCCTGATCCAAATGAAATCGGCCCCAATTTGGGGCCGATTTCTTTGGGCTTGCTTGTACCCGCACGCTTGCCTGGGCAAGCCTGGGTCACGCGACTGCGGTTACGAGTACGGACGCTCGCGCAGGCGGGTGTGGTTGTCGATGACCGTGTCGATCACTTCGCGCAGGATGGTTTCAGCCAGATCCGGCGGCACGCCCGCTTCCAACGCCAGCCGGCGGATGCGCTCGACCTGCTGGGCCTCGCGCTTGGGATCGACCAGATCCATGCCGTGGTTGGTCTTTAGTTCGCCGATCATGTCGGTGCACCGGAATCGCACACCCAGCAGCAGCATGATCTGCTGATCGATCTCGTCGACTTCGGCGCGTAGGGACGCCAGCTCGGCTTTGGGGGAATCGTTGGTGGCCATATGTAGTCAACCCTGAACAATGTCGAGCTTGGCGATGCCCAGCGCCAACGTCTTGGCGCCTACGTCGCGGAAGTGGATTTCCGCCTGTGCGTCCTGACCCGCGCCGCTCAGACCGATGATGGTGCCGTCGCCGAAACGCGCATGACGGACGCCCTGACCCACACGATACTGCTTGTCGCCCACCGTGACGCCGGTGGCGACGCCGCGGGGTTGACGCGGCGCAATGGTGTTGGTCGGCTTGCGGCCGAAGGCATCGCCCCGGTTGCCGCCGCCCCAGCCCGCGCCCGTGGCGCTGAGCGGCGCCAGTCCGGCTTTGGGCGTCAGCCACTTCAGGTGCTGTTCGGGAATTTCGTCCAGGAAGCGCGAACGCATGGCATAGCGCGTCTGGCCATGCAGCATCCGGCTTTGCGCCAGGCTGATGTACAGGCGCTGGCGCGCGCGGGTGATCGCCACATACATCAGGCGGCGCTCTTCTTCCAGACCCGCCGGCTCGAGGATGCTGTTCTCGTGCGGGAAGAGCCCTTCCTCCAGGCCTGTGATGAACACGGCGTCGAACTCCAGCCCCTTGGCGGCATGCACCGTCATGAGCTGGACGGCGTCCTGCCCTTGCTGGGCCTGGTTGTCGCCGGCTTCAAGCGCCGCATGCGACAGGAACGCGGCAACCGGCGTCAGGTTGTCGCCCGCAACCGGCGGCGCGTCCACCACGCCCGGCATGAGCGTGGACGACATGTCTTGGTCGGGCACCACGCCGGCGGGCATGCCGTCGTAGTTTTCCTCGGACGCGAACACCGCCGCAGCGGTGATCAGTTCGTTCAGGTTTTCCAGCCGCTCGGCGCCTTCGCGTTCGGCCTTGTAATGGGCGTTCAGGCCGCTGGTCTCGAGCATGTGCTCGACCATTTCAGGCAGAGGCAGCTCGCGCGTTTCTTCGATCAGGCGATGGATCAGTTGTGCAAACTGGGCGAGATTCGAGCCGCCCTTGCCACCGACCAGCGCCACCGCGCCATACAGGCTGGTGTCGTGCTGGCGCGCGGCGTCAGCCAGTTGCTCGAGCGTGCGTGCCCCGATGCCGCGCGTCGGAAAGTTGACCACCCGCATCCACGAGGTGTCGTCGTGCGGATTGGCCATCAGACGCAGGTAGGCAAGCGCGTGCTTGATTTCCTGGCGTTCGAAGAAGCGCAGGCCACCGTAAACCTTGTACGGAATGCCGGCGGAAAAGATGGCGTGCTCGATGACGCGCGACTGCGCGTTGCTGCGATACAGGACGGCGATTTCGCGGCGGTCGCTGCCTTCGTGGATGAGCGAACGGATTTCGTCCACGATCCATTGGGCTTCCATGCCGTCGGATGGCTGCTCGATGACGCGCACCGGCTCGCCTTCGCCTTGGTCCGTCCAGAGATTCTTGCCCAGGCGGCCCGAGTTGTGGCCGATGAGGGCGTTGGCCGAATCCAGGATGTGACCGAAGGAGCGGTAGTTCTGCTCCAGGCGGATGACGGTGCCGTGCGCGTAGTCGCGCTCGAAGTCGGCCATGTTGCCGACGTTGGCGCCGCGGAACGCATAGATCGACTGGTCGTCGTCGCCCACGGCAAAGATCGCCGCGCCACCGCCGGCCAACAGGCGCAGCCACTTGTACTGTAGGGTGTTGGTGTCCTGGAACTCGTCGACCAGGATATGCCGGAAGCGGCGTTGATAGTGTTCGCGCACGGGCGCGTTGCGCGACAGCAGTTCGTAGGCGCGCAGCAGCAGCTCGGCGAAGTCGACCACGCCTTCGCGCTGGCACTGGGCTTCGTAGAGCTGGTAGATCTCGATCAGGCGGCGGCGATGGGCGTCGTAGGCTTCGACGTCAGGGGGGCGCAGGCCCTCTTCCTTGGCGCCGTTGATGAAGCGCTGCACATCGCGGGGCGGGTATTTTTCGTCGTCGACGCCGTTGGCCTTCATGAGGCGCTTGATGGCCGCAAGCTGGTCCGTGACGTCGAGGATCTGAAAGCTCTGCGGCAGACCGGCGTCGCGGTGATGCGCGCGCAGCATGCGGTTGCACAGGCCGTGGAACGTGCCGATCCAGAGGCCGCGCGTATCAATCGGCAGGATCGCCGACATGCGCGCCAGCATTTCGCGGGCGGCCTTGTTGGTGAACGTGACCGCCAGCAGCCCAAAAGGCGAAGCCTGGCCGGTTTGAATCAGCCAGGCCATGCGGGTGGTGAGCACCCGGGTCTTACCGCTGCCCGCCCCGGCCAGGACCAGGGCGTGCTGCGGTTCTAACGTTACTGCTGCGCGTTGTTCAGGGTTTAGCTTCTCTAGCATCATGCCGCGTAGCGGCGCAGATGTTGAGCGAACTGCTCAAGCCCAGCGATGCCGCTTTGCTGGGCCCGCTGGCACCAGGCCTGCAGGTCGTGAAGAAGCTGTTCGCTGCTGGCGCTGGAGCTTTCCCAGATGCGGCCGAGTTCGCGGCGCATCTGCACCAGCGTCGACAGCGACTGGTTCTGGGCGATGGCCTTGTCCACGGCAGCCAGTTGCTCGGGCTGCAGGATTTCTTCGTTGCGATGGATGGCGCGGCGCACGCTATGCAGCTTGGTGTAGCCGCATTCGGCGTTGCCTTCCTGACGCGAGGCCTTGAGCTTGGCCAGTTCTTCGCGGGCGGCGCCCTTGATCACGTCCGCATAGCGGGCCATGACTTCGTAGCGGTGCGTGATCACGCCTTGCAGCGTGCGCAGGTCGATGCCCGTGCGGGAGTCGTCTAGCTTGAGCTTGGGCGCAACCTTCTTGATCTTGGCCAGGCCAAAGAACTTCAGGATGTTGATATAGCACCAGCCGATGTCGAACTCGTACCACTTGGCCGAAAACTTGGCCGACGTGCCGTGGGCGTGGTGGTTGTTGTGCAGCTCTTCGCCGCCAATCACGATGCCCCACGGGAACACGTTGGTGCTGGTGTCCGGGCTGTTGTAGTTGCGATAGCCCCAGAAGTGGCCGATGCCGTTGACGACGCCGGCGGCCCAGAAGGGAATCCAGGCCATCTGGACAGCCCAGACCGTGACGCCGGCGGCGCCGAACAGGGCGACGTCGATGGCGAGCATGGTCAGCACGCCCCAGAGGCTGTGCTTGCTGTACACGTTGCGTTCGAGCCAGTCGTCGGGCGTGCCGTGGCCGAACTTGGCCATGGTTTCCTTGTTGTTCGATTCTTCGCGGTACAGCTCGGCGCCGCGGAACAGAACCTTCCAGATGCCGAACAGCATGGGCGAGTGCGGGTCACCTTCCTTTTCGCATTTGGCGTGATGCTTACGGTGAATAGCCACCCATTCCTTGGTGACCATGCCGGTCGTCATCCAGAGCCAGAAGCGGAAGAAGTGCATGACAGCCGGATGCAAATCCAGACCGCGGTGCGCTTGGCTGCGATGGAGAAAAACCGTGACCGCAACAATCGTGATGTGCGTCACGACCAAAGTGAAAACGACGATCTGCCACCAAGTCGCTTGGGTCAGGCCGCCGGCAATAAAGGAGAGGATGTAATCCATAAAGCTGTTATGAGCCTCGCATGAGAAGGTGGCTGAAAGTTTAGCGTACCTTAGCCGTCTGATGACAATCTAGTTTCAAAATAGTTATTGAGAGAAATCAAGGACTAAGCGGCGGTTTTGAGCCAAAAAGCCGCGCCCGACGCGCTTTGGGCGCGCGCAGAGCCTTTACTTGTGCTGCTGCGGCGGCTTTACCCAGAGGGGGACAGCATGAATTTCGCAGTCGCACCGGGTTTTGGCACCATTTGGCGTTTAAAGTTCCGGTAAGGCAAACCCGCGGTCTTGAAGGCGCCACGATACCGGGGCACACTGCACCCCGTTCCGCCCGCCAACTGTCTCATTTCTCCCACGAATGCCGCCCAACACAATGCGTCACCGTTTTCTAGCTGCCCTGACCGTACTCGGCATGGGGATCTCGGCCCCAACTTTTGCGCAAACCCTGAAGTCCGGGGACGTCGCCGTGCTGGCTTCCTACTATGAGATCCGTGGTTCGGATTGCCTGGCGCTACGGGCGCCGCGCGTGTCGATTACGCAGATGCCGACGCTAGGCAAGGCCAGCATCCTGCAGACGCGCGGGCAGTCCAACAATTCCGGGCGATGCGCGTACAAGGCGGTGCCCGTGGCGCAGGTGGTCTACCAGGCCGACCAGCCGGGTTCCGACACGCTGTCCTGGGAAGTGAAGTACCAGAACAAGACCATCGGAACCCGCCGTTACAGCGCGACGGTGAGGGTCACGCCGGGTCCTTGACCTCGGATTCCTTGACGTCAGAAGCTTTCACTTCGGCTTCCTCGACGACGGCCTCCTCAGCCGTCACGGTCTGAGCGTCGGCTTGAGACTCGGCCTCTGCGCCATCGGCCGCGTCGACCCGGTCGTCCTCTTCTGCGAGGTCGGCTTCAGCAGCCTCAGCGGCATCCGTGCCGGCCCCCTTCTTCTTGCGCTCGAATACGGCGGCGAAGAAGCCATCGGTGCCGTGCAGGTCCGGACGCAACTGCACGTACGGGCCTTCCAGCTTCAGTGCCTCGCAGCGGGCACCCAGGATTTCGGCGGCGTCCACCCGTTCGAAATCGGGGTGGCTGGCCAAAAAGCGCTCTGCCTGGACTTCGTTTTCTTCGGCCAGCAGGCTGCACGTGGCGTAAACCAGTCGGCCGCCGGGTGCGACGCAGCGTGCGGCGCTGTTCAGGATGCGTTCCTGGAGCTGACCCAGTTCCGCCAACGCCTCGGGGTGCTGGCGCCATTTCAGGTCCGGATTGCGGCGCAGGGTGCCGATGCCGCTGCAGGGCGCGTCAACCAGCACGCGCTGCGCCTTACCGGCCAGACGCTTCACGCGGGCGTCGTTTTCATTGTCGATCACCACGGGCACCACGTTCGAGAGGCCGCTGCGCGCAAAACGGGGCTTGGCGCGCGCCAGGCGAGCCGCCGAGACGTCAAACGCGTACAGCCGGCCGGTCGAACGCATCAACGCGCCCAGAAGCAGCGTCTTGCCGCCCGCGCCCGCGCAGAAATCGATGATCATTTCGCCGCGGCGCGGGGCGACCAGAAGCGCGAGCAACTGGCTGCCTTCGTCCTGGACCTCGATGCTGCCGTTTTCGAATTGGGGCCACCGGTTGATGGCGGGCCGGCCTTCCATGCGAATGCCCCAGGGCGAATAGGGCATCGCCGTGGGCTCATAACGGCCCGCGCCTTGCTGCAGCTCCGCCAGCATGGCGTCGCGCTCGGCCTTGAGCGGGTTTACGCGCAGGTCCAGGCTGGCCTGGCGGTTCAGGGCCTCGACCAGTGTTTCCGGGCTTTCCATGGCGCTCAGGCGCTCGTCCAGCCAATCAGGAATGCTGCCGCGCACGGCGCGGGGCAAGGTGGCGACATCGATACGCGTGACGCGTTGCAGCCACTCGGCCTCGGCGGCGTCCATGCCTTCCTGAAGGAACTCGGCGCCCAGGGTCGCGTTCAAGCCCAGGATGGCAAGACGGCGCGATGCGGGGCCAACGCCGCTTTCGCCGTACTGCCGGTAGCGGCGCAGGTGGCGCAGCACGTCATAAACGGCCTCGGCGACTTCGGAACGGTCGCGCGCGCCCAGATTCGGGTGATGGCGCAGCCAGTGCGAGAGCGCAGCGTCTGCCGGATAGGTCCACTGCAGGATTTCACCCAGCACGCGCTGCACCTGGTCGATGCGGATGGCCGCGTGCGACAGACGGGGACGATTGGACTGGGGCTTTTGCGGCGCGTGATCACGTTCGCCACGATATTCGCCGCGCTGGCCACCGAAGGACGAGCGGGAGTCCGGGCGTCCTTGCCCTTCGCTGCGATCCTGGCCGTACGAATTGCGTTCACCGCCTCGGCTTTCGCCGCGATCCTGCCCAAAGGAGCCGCGACCTTCGCGGCGGTCCTGGCTGTACGAACCGCGTTCACCGCCGCGGCCCTCGCCACGCTGGCCGCCGAACGACGAGCGGGAATCCGGGCGTCCCTGGCCTTCACGGCGATCCTGGCCGTACGAGCCGCGTTCGCCGCCACGGGCTTCGCCGCGATCTTGTCCATAGGAACCGCGACCCTCGCCGCGCTGGCCGCCGAACGACGAGCGGGAGTCCGGGCGTCCTTGGCCTTCGCGACGATCCTGTCCGTACGAACCGCGTTCGCCGCCTCGGGCACCGCCGCGATCTTGTCCTTGGGAACCGCGCCCCTCGCCGCGCTGGCCGCCAAACGACGAGCGGGAGTCCGGGCGCCCCTGCCCTTCGCGACGTTCCTGGCCGTACGAAGCGCGTTCGCCGCCACGGGCACCACCGCGGTCTTGTCCATAGGAACCGCGACCCTCGCCGCGCTGGCCGCCAGACGGCGAGCGGGAATCCGAGCGTCCCTGCCCTTCGCGGCGATCCTGGCCGTAAGAAGCGCGTTCGCCGCCACGGCGTTCGCCGCCACGGCTTTCGCCGCGATCCTGGCCAAAGGAGCCGCGGCCTTCGCCACGCTGACCCCCGAACGACGGGCGGGAGTCGGGGCGGCCTCGGCTTTCGCCGCGCTCTTGGCCGTAGCCGCCGCGATCGCCCGCACGTTCGTCGCGCGCGCGGTCGCCGGATTCCGCCCGGTCACGCGGCGCCGGTTTGCGGGCGTCGCCCTTGGGACGCGAGAAGAAAGACCGGCCGTCGCGGCCTTCCGAGCCGCCGCCGAAGGAGCCGGCCGGACGGGAACGCGGGGATTGGGGTTTAGTCATGGTGTATTCCAATGGGGCGGAGGCGTTCCGCCCGAAAAATGCTTTTCAGGGCCGTTCAAGCGGCCGGCGACCAGGAGAAAAGGCGCACAGGGTCGCCCTGGACGGCCACGCGGTGATCGTTTGTCAGGGTAACCCGGCCTTCGGCGAGCCAGCGAACGGCAGCCGGAAAGGCCTGATGTTCGACGGCCAGCACGCGCTCGGCCAGCAACTCCGGGGTGTCCCCCGCCAGGACCGGCACGCAGCCCTGGGCGATGATGGGACCGTGGTCCAGTACCGGGGTGACGAAATGCACCGTGCAGCCATGCACGCGCACACCGGTTGCCAGCGCCTGCGCATGCGTGTGCAGGCCGGGAAATGCGGGCAGCAGCGACGGATGGATGTTGACCAGGCGGCCGGCGTAATGGTTGACGAAGCCGGGTGTCAGCACGCGCATGAATCCGGCCAAGATGACATAGTCGGGCGCATAGCGGTCGATTTCGGCAGCCAGCGCGGTATCGAAGGCTTCGCGGCTGGCGTAGTCCTTGTGATACAGGGCGGCGGTGGGGATGCCCTGGGCGGCAGCCCACTCTAGCCCGCCGGCATCAGGACGGCTGGCGATGACGGCGGCGATTTCCGCCGGCCAGCGTTCGTCGCGGCAGGCCTCGGCCAGCGCCTGCATGTTGCTGCCCCGCCCCGAGATCAGGATGACGAGGCGGCGCTTGATAGAAGAAGTTTCCGGCAAGATGAACAATTCCAAGGGGAAACGGACGGTTCCAACCCCCAAGACCCGGCGCGCGGGCGGGATAAGAACAAACCCGTAATCCAAAATTGTAAACTCTCGCTCGTGAAACCATCGCTGCGCATCTACCGATCCCTGCCCCCGCCCGACCGGCGCGCCCCTTGCGCGCTCACGATCGGCAATTTCGACGGCGTCCATCGCGGGCACCAGGCCATGCTTGCCCGCGTCTGCCACGTGGCCCGCGAGCGCGGGCTGACGCCGGCCGTAATGACGTTCGAGCCGCACCCGCGGGAGTATTTCGCCACCCTCAACCAGCGCCCGGAACTGGCGCCGACCCGAATTTCGGGGCTGCGCGACAAGCTGGCCGCGCTGGCGCGCTATGGCATTTCGCAGGTCGTGGTCGAGCGGTTCAATGCCCGGCTGGCTGAAATGTCGGCCAATGCCTTCATCGAACACCTGCTGGTACAAGGTCTGCAGACGAAATGGCTGCTCGTGGGCGAGGACTTCCGTTTCGGGCACAAGCGCAGCGGCGATATCGACCTGCTGCGCGAAGCCGGCATGATGCATGGCTTCGAGGTCCAGACGCTGGCGGACGTGACGGACCGCCAGGGCCATCGCATTTCCAGCTCCGAGGTGCGCACCGCGCTGGCGGTGGGCGACCTGGAGCGTGCGCGCCATCTGCTGGGCCACCCCTTCCATATCAGCGGCCACGTCATCCACGGCCAGAAACTTGGCCGCACACTGGGTTTTCCGACCATGAACCTGCGCGTGGCCGAACGATGCGCCGCGCGTTCGGGCATCTACGTGGTGCAGGTTCATGGGTTGGCCGACCGCGCGTTGCCGGCGGTCGCGAGCCTGGGCGTGCGCCCGACGGTCGAGGACCGCGGCAGAGTGCTACTTGAGTCACACCTCCTCGACGAGTCCGTCAACGCTTACGGTAAACTCGTACGCGTTGAATTCCTGCAAAAGCTGCGGGACGAAGAAAAATTTCCTGACCTCCCTTCCCTGACTGCCGCCATCGCCGAAGACGCGCGAAACGCGCGCGCCTATTTTGCCGTTCATGGACTATAAAAAGACCCTCAACCTGCCCGATACCCCCTTCCCCATGCGGGGCGACCTCGCCAAGCGCGAGCCCGCCTGGATTGCGCAATGGGAGGAAAACCACGTCTACCAGGCGATCCGTGCGGCCAGCCGCGGCCGGCCCCGCTTCGTGCTGCATGACGGCCCGCCCTATGCGAACGGCGACATCCACATCGGCCACGCGGTCAACAAGATCCTGAAGGACATCATCGTCAAGAGCCGCAACATGGCTGGCTATGACGCGCACTATGTGCCCGGCTGGGACTGCCACGGCATGCCCATCGAGATCCAGATCGAAAAGAAGTACGGCAAGCACCTGCCCGTGGCGGAAGTGCAGTCCAAGGCCCGCGCCTACGCCCTCGAACAGATCGATCGCCAGCGCAAGGATTTCAAGCGCCTGGGCGTCCTGGGCGAGTGGGATCGTCCGTACATGACGATGAACTACAGCAACGAGGCCGACGAGATCCGAGCGCTGGGCCGCATCCTGGACAAGGGTTACGTGTTCCGTGGCCTGAAGCCGGTGAACTGGTGTTTCGACTGTGGCTCGGCGCTGGCCGAAGCTGAAGTCGAATACGCGGATCGCGTGGATCCGGCCGTCGACGTGGCCTTCCCGTTTGCCGAGCCTGCCAAACTGGCCAAGGCCTTCGGCCTGGATTCGGTTGACGACGGCGCCATCGTGATCTGGACGACCACGCCCTGGACCATCCCGTCCAACCAGGCGCTGAACGTCCATCCCGAAATCGAATACGCGCTGGTGCGAGTTACGCCCACGCCCAAGTTCGGCCCCCTGCTGCTCATCGCCAAGGAACGCGTCGAGGCCTGCCTGAAATCCTGGGAGCTCGAAGGCGAAATCATCGCCACGGTGCCCGGCGAGGCCCTGTCCGGCATCGAGTTCCGCCATCCGCTGGCGCAGTTCAACGCCGCCTACGATCGCAAGTCGCCCGTGTACCTCGGCGACTACGTGACGGCCGACTCCGGCACCGGCGTGGTGCACTCGGCGCCGGCCTACGGTATCGAAGACTTTGTGTCGTGCAAGGAGCACGGCATGAAGGACACGGACTTCATCAGCCCGGTCATGGGCGATGGCAAATACGTGGACAGCCTGGCGCTCTTTGGCGGCCTGTCGATCTGGGACGCGAATCCCAAGATCGTCGAGGCGCTCAAGGAAGCCGGCGCGCTGATGCACGTCGAAAAGCACAAGCACAGCTACATGCATTGCTGGCGCCACAAGACACCGATCATCTATCGCGCGACCAGCCAATGGTTCGCGGGCATGGATGTCTCCCCCAAGGACGGCAACCCGACCCTGCGCGAATCGGCGCTGGCCGGCATCGAAGCCACGGCGTTCTACCCCGCCTGGGGCCGCGCCCGTCTGCACGCCATGATCGCCAACCGTCCGGACTGGACCCTGTCACGCCAACGCCAATGGGGCGTGCCGATGGCGTTCTTCGTGCACAAGGAAACCGGCGAGCTGCATCCGCGCACCGCTGAATTGCTTGAGCAGGTGGCGCAGCGCGTTGAACAAAACGGCATCGAGGCCTGGCAGGCGCTTGATCCCCGCGAACTCCTCGGCGACGAAGCCGACCTGTACGAAAAGAACCGCGACACGCTCGACGTGTGGTTCGATTCGGGCAGCACGCACGCCACGGTGCTGGGTGGCAAGGACGGCGAATTTGCCGGCTCGCATGGCGCCGAACTCGGCTGGCCCGCCGACCTGTATCTGGAAGGCTCGGATCAGCATCGCGGCTGGTTCCATTCGTCGCTCCTGACCGGCTGCATGCTGTACGGCCAGCCGCCCTACAAGGCCCTGCTGACGCATGGCTTCGTGGTGGACGGCCAGGGCCGCAAGATGAGCAAGTCGGTCGGCAACGTCATCGCCCCGCAGAAGGTGTCGGATTCCCTAGGTGCCGAAATCCTGCGCCTGTGGGTGGCTTCCACCGACTATTCGGGTGAGCTGTCGATTTCGGACGAAATCTTGAAGCGTGTGGTCGAAGGCTATCGCCGCATCCGCAACACGCTGCGCTTCCTCCTGGCCAACCTGGCCGACTTTGACGCGGTGTCGCAATCGGTGCCTTACGGCGACCTCTTCGAGATCGATCGCTACGCGCTTGCCATGACGGCGCAGATGCAGTCCGAGGTGCAGGCCAACTACGAACGCTACGACTTCCATCCGGCCGTCTCGCGCCTGCAGACGTTCTGCTCGGAAGACCTGGGTGCGTTCTACCTGGACATCCTGAAGGACCGCCTGTACACGTCGGCCCCTGGCAGCCGCGCCCGCCGCTCGGCGCAGACGGCGCTGCTCGACATCACGCAGACGCTGCTCAAGCTGATGGCGCCCATCTTGTCGTTCACGGCGGAAGAGGCCTGGAAGGAACTGGTTGCCTCCGCCCTGAAGAACCAGGCCGACGCGGCCCGCGCCACGATCTTCACCGAGGTCTATCACGTGCTGCCGCCGTTTGCGGACGCCGATGCCCTGACCGCCAAATGGACGCGCCTGCGCGCCATCCGCGCCGAGGTCCAGCGCAAGCTGGAAGAAGTGCGCACGGCGGGCGACATCGGTTCGTCGCTGCAGGCCGAAGTCGAGCTGTACGCCAACGGCGAAGACCAGCAATTGCTGGCCAGCCTGGGCGACGACCTGCGCTTTGTCCTGATCGTCTCGCGCGCCGCCGTTCACGCGGGCGAAGGCGACACCCGCATCGAGGTCACGCCGTCGGCCCACAAGAAGTGCGAACGCTGCTGGCACTGGCGTCTTGACGTCGGCCAGGACGCCGATCATCCCGAGATCTGCGGCCGCTGCGTGTCCAACCTGTTCGGCTCGGGCGAAGCC